>NZ_SMKB01000068.1:0-32355 GCF_004348575.1 Actinomadura sp. 7K534 | reverse complement strand
AATGTGTATAAGAGACACACCCCGCCCAACCCCACACCGTCACCGACCAACTCACCGGCACCGCCTACACCTGGCACCGGTCCAACTACGTCCACCTCGACCCGCACACCCAACCCGCGCACATCCTCACGTTCCAGAGGAACGAAGGACATGCGCGGGCAGGTGGGAACTGAAGAGGCGCGAGCGGCCGCCCGCGCGCCGGCGTCAGGCCGGCCCGGTGCTCAGCAGGCGGTCCTCGAAGGGGCGGCAGCCGGTGAAGACCGAGCCGAGGCCCTCCCGGTCGATGACCCGGCGGAGCTTGGCGGGCAGCGCCGGCAGCGAGAGGCAGCCGCCCTCGGCGGCGACCCGCCAGCGGATGCCGAGCAGGATCGGCAGCGGGTCGGACCGCACCCCGAGCCGGTCGTGCATCCGCACCATGAGGTGCCGCAGGTTGCCCTCGACCAGCTCGGTCAGCGTGTCGCCGAGCCGCGGCACCGTGACCTCGTCGAGGACGCCGGCCAGGTGGACCACCGTGTGGTCGCCGTCCCCGGCGGCCGTCGTCGTGATCATCAGCTCGGACGGCGCGGGCGGCGTGGGCGTGAGCCCGGCGTCCCCCGGATGCAGGGCGCGGATGGCGTCCAGCACGTGCGTGGTCTCCACGCGCCGCGCGGCGCGGGCCGGGACGGGCGCGGCCGTGGCGGCCGCGACGTCCGCGTGCACCGGGACGAGCCGGCTCAGGCCGGTGAGCTGCAGCGCCCGCCGCACATGGGCGGACGGCTCCGGGACGACGGTGCGCAGCGGGCACCCGAGCAGTCGCGCCCGCGTCTCCGCGCGGGCCAGCAGCACCAGGCCCGCCGCGTCCAGCAGGACCGCGTCGCCGAAGTCCACGACGACACCGCCGCGGGTCCCCCCGGCGAGGGAGAGGGCCTTGCTCACCTCCTCCCGGATCCCGGCGTAGTTCTGCCAGCTGATCTGCGCGGGCATGCGCAGCACGATGAACCCTCGCCGGGTCTCGACGCCCAGGCCCGGCACGGCGGTGTCCTTCATCAGTCACATCCCGATCGGGGTTCGCGCGCCCGCGGGGCGCTTGGCGGTGGCATGGGAGCCGGTCGGCATCGGCGCGGGGCGCCCGTCCGGATACGGCGGGCGCCCGCCCCGGACGACGCCCGTGAGCCGGGACGCCGCGAGGCGCTCGATGGTCCGTTCCTCGGGCCGCACCCCGAGATGGGTGCAGCAGCACCACAGGTCGTCCACGCAACGGCGCACGTTCTCCGCCGGAACATCGGCGAAGCGAACGCGCAGCCGCGCCACGAGGTCATCGCGCGTCGGTACGACCGATGGCGACATCTCCCAGCGCTCCACTGTCCCTCCGATCGCTTTGGACGAATTCTTCTCGTCCGGAATTGTCAACGGCCCGCCGCCGGCCGCGCGGACGCCGGGCGAGCAGGCGTCAACGGCGCGGCCGCGAATTGCGCGGCAGGTTCTGAGCTTGGAAATGACCTACCCCGGGCATGCGACAGAAAAAGCGACGAAGCTAAAAACACGGACATGACACAACCGCCGCCGAGCAAGTATTCGGCGGGCCGGACGCCAGCGGCCGGGCCGTGCATCGACGTGTTTTGCGCTACTTTCCCGGGCCATGCCGGGCCGCTACCGGGCGTTGACCCGGGGGTGTGCGGCGCGGCGGCCGCCGCGCCGCCGGCCACCGCGCGATCTTCCCCGCGCTTGGGCTCGGCTCGCCCTGCCCGGACGGGCCGCCGGCTCCTGAAACCGGGCGGACGGTCACGGAGCGTGCGGAGATTTTTACGTATGGTTGCCTGTCGTGAACGTCCCCGGAGGCGGTGGCGGGCATTGCTGATCTAGATGTCTCCAACACACCCGGGGTGACCCATGCACGGCCAGCCGAAGAACCTCACCAGCAGCACGTCCGACCAGGTCACCCGGCCGGAGACGGCGGCGCTCCCGCGACGGGACGCCGCGGGACCCGACACCCGGGCACTCCCCGACGCGTTCGATCCAAAGAGCCCGCGTGATCCGCATTGGTTCAAGACGGCGGTGTTCTACGAGGTGTCGGTGCGGGGATTCGCCGATTCCAACGGCGACGGCTACGGCGACCTGCGCGGCCTGATCAGCAGACTCGACCACCTGCACTGGCTGGGCATCGACTGCCTGTGGCTGCTGCCCATCTACCAGTCACCCCTGCGCGACGGCGGCTACGACATCGCCGAATACACCCGCATCCTCCCCGAATTCGGCGAACTGGGCGACTTCGTCGAACTCATCGACCAAGCCCACGCCCGCGGCATCAGAGTCATCGCCGACCTGGTCATGAACCACACCTCCGACCAGCACCCCTGGTTCCAGGCCTCCCGCACCGACCCCACCGGACCCTTCGGCGACTTCTACATGTGGGCCGACGACGACACCGGCTACCCCGACGCCCGCATCATCTTCATCGACACCGAAACCTCCAACTGGACCTACGACCCCGTCCGCGGCCAGTACTACTGGCACCGCTTCTTCTCCCACCAACCCGACCTCAACTACGACAACCCCGACGTCCAAGACGCCATGCTGGAAAACCTCCGCTTCTGGCTCGACCTGGGCATCGACGGATTCCGCCTCGACGCCGTCCCCTACCTGTACGCCCGCGAAGGCACCAACTGCGAAAACCTCCCCGAAACCCACACCTACCTCAAACGCGTCCGCGCCGAAGTCGACCGCCTCTACCCCGACCGCGTCCTGCTCGCAGAAGCCAACCAATGGCCCGCCGACGTCGTCGAATACTTCGGCGACCCCGCCGCCGGCGGCGACGAATGCCACATGGCCTTCCACTTCCCCGTCATGCCCCGCATCTTCATGGCCGTCCGCCGCGAACAGCGCTACCCCATCTCCGAGATCATGGCCCAGACCCCCAAAATCCCCGACTCCTGCCAATGGGGCATCTTCCTGCGCAACCACGACGAACTCACCCTGGAGATGGTCACCGACGAAGAACGCGACTACATGTACACCGAATACGCCAAAGACCCCCGCATGAAAGCCAACATCGGCATCCGCCGCCGCCTGGCCCCCCTCCTGGACAACGACCGCAACCAACTCGAACTGTTCACCGCCCTCCTGCTCTCCCTCCCCGGCTCCCCCGTCCTGTACTACGGCGACGAAATCGGCATGGGCGACAACATCTGGCTCGGCGACCGCGACGCCGTCCGCACCCCCATGCAATGGACCCCCGACCGCAACGCCGGCTTCTCCAAATGCGACCCCGCCCGCCTCTACCTCCCCGTCATCATGGACCCCATCTACGGCTACCAAGCCGTCAACGTCGAAGCCCAGGCCAACAACCCCGGATCACTCCTGCACTGGACCCGCAAAATGATCGAGATCCGGCAACGCCACCCCGTCTTCGGCGTCGGCTCCTACGTCGAACTCTCCGCCTCCAACCCCTCCGTCCTCGCCTTCACCCGCGAGATCACGGAGGAGGAGAGCCCGTGGGGCGAGATGGACACGATCCTCTGCGTCAGCAACCTGTCGCGCTTCCCGCAGCCGGTCGAGCTGGACCTGCGGCGCTTCGAGGGGTACTCCCCCGTCGAGTGCATGGGCGGCGTCCAGTTCCCCGCCATCGGCGAGCTCCCCTACCTGATGACGCTCCCCGCCCACGGCTTCTTCTGGTTCCAGCTGATCCCGCCGGACGAGGGCGACGGCGTCCCGGAGACGGTCCCGGGCGGGGCCGCCGGGACCGTCCCCGGTCCGGACGCCGCCGGCGCCGGAAAGGCCGGCTGAGCGTGCTGCCGACCGAGACGGCCCTCGTGCGCGACCTCGCGGAATGGCTGCCCAGGCAGCGCTGGTTCGGCGGCAAGGACGGCCCCATCGACGAACTGACCATCGGGACCGCCACCGAACTGCGCTCCGGCGACCCCGCGCTGCACCATCTGGTCCTCGACGTCCGGCAGAACGGCGCCACCGACCACTACCAGCTGCTCCTCGGCGCCCGCCGCGAGCTGCCGGACCGGCTCCGGCACGTCGAGATCGGCGGAGCGCACCCGGACCCGCCGGGCGGGCGCCCGTACGACGTGTACCTCTACGACGCCGCCCACGACCCGGACCTGACCCGGATCCTGCTCGACGCCCTCGCCGCGGAGGCGTCGGCCGGCCCGCTGCGCTTCCGCCACGTCGACGGCGCCCGCATCCGGACGGACCTGACGAGCCTGCCCATCACCGCCGAGCAGAGCAACACCTCGCTGCTGTTCGGGGACACCTATATCTGCAAGCTGTTCCGGCGGCTCAGCCACGGCGTCAACCTCGACCTCGAGGTCAACCTCGCGCTGACCCAGGGCGGGTGCACACACGTGCCCGCCGTCCACGGGTGGATCGAGCTGGAACCGGAGGCGGGCACGTCCGGGAACGGCGAGCCGGTCACGCTCGGCCTGCTGTCGGACTACCTGTACACCGGCGCGGACGGGTGGAGCCTGGCGATCGCGAGCGTCCGGGACTGGTTCGCGCACACGCCGCCGGCGGGCGGCGACGAGTGGGCCGAGCTGGACGCGAGCGCGGCCGGCGGGGACTTCGCCGCCGAGGCCGAACGCCTGGGGGCCGCGACCGCGGCGGTGCACCGGTCGCTCGCCGCCGCGTTCGGGGTGCGGACGCTCCCCCCGGCGGAGGTGCGGGCGATGGCGGCGCGGATGAACGACGAGCTGACCGCCACCTGCCGCTCCGTGCCCCGGCTGGCCCCGCACGCGAAGGCGCTCACCGCCGCCTACCTCGACCTGGCCGCGCGGCCGGAGCCGCTGCCCGTCCAGCGCGTGCACGGCGACTACCACCTGGGCCAGGTCCTGCGCACCGAGAGCGGCTGGACGCTGCTGGACTTCGAGGGCGAGCCCGCGCGGACGCAGCACGAGCGCCGCGCCCTCGCGCACCCGCTGCGGGACGTCGCCGGGATGCTGCGCTCGTTCGAGTACGCGGCCCGGTTCCTCATCGCCAAGTCCGGGACGGTCCCGCCCGAACCGGGCGGCCGGCTGGAGACGCGGGCGCATGCGTGGGCGGCGCGCAACCGGGCCGCGTTCTGCCGCGGCTACGCCGCCGCGGGCGGCGCCGACCCGGCGGCGCATTCGGCGCTCATCCGCGCCTTCGAATTCGAGAAGGCGGTCTACGAGGTGCGGTACGAGGCGCAGAACCGGCCGGCCTGGCTGCCCGTTCCGCTCACCTCGCTGGCCCATCTGGCCACTTGATCAAAGACACCGAACGGCGCCATTAATTCCGCGCCACGATCATGCAAAATCGCGCCGTTCCCCCAATTCCGTAGCGATCTGCCGGGTACCCGGACTCTCGGCGAGGTGATGATCACTCGCCCTGCGAAAATTCGCGGCACATCCGACATTGCGGAACGGAGAGAACAGAATGGCCAGCGCACGCCACTCACTCGGGGACACCACCGGAAACGGCATATCTGCTAACAATACCCGTCGAAATCGGACGGGTGCCCGAAAACAGGGACTGCTCCGTACCGCCGTCACCCTGACGGCGACCGGGCTCGCCCTGGCGGTCCCGCTGAGTTCCCAGGCCTGGGCGGACCTCAACACCACCGTGGTGAAGAGCCTGCACCTCGACAGGGCCACGCTGAAGCAGGTCAAGGCGTACGACAGGTACCGGACCCGCGTGGCGGAGCAGCGCGAGAGCGCCAAGAAGGCGATCAGGTTCGCCCGCAAGCAGATCGGCAAGCCCTACCGGTGGGGCGCCGAGGGACCGGGCGGCTACGACTGCTCCGGGCTCGCGATGGCCGCGTGGCGCGCGGCGGGCGTCGACATCCCCCGCGTCACCCACGCGCAGTACCGCCAGGTGAAGCGCAAGGTCAAGCTGAGGGAGCTCAAGCCGGGCGACCTCGTCTTCTTCCGCGGCCGCAACCATGTGGGGCTCTATGTGGAAGGCGGAAGGTACCTCCACGCTCCCCGCACCGGGGAGACCGTGCGGATCGACAAACTCAACAAGCGGCGCAAGAGGCAGTTCGCCGGCGCGGTCCGGCCGGGCGCGCCCGAGCACAAGACGTGGTCGCCGTCGGTGATGGAACTCGTCGAGAAGATCGACCGGATGAGCGCGGAGCAGCGCACCGAGGAGAAGCCGCCAGATAAGGAGCGGACCCCCCAGAATCCGCCTGCCACCGACACCGCACCGAAGAACGACGACGAGTCCCCCGAGAAATCCCCCGAGCGCACCCCGGCGAAGAAGGCCGCGCCGCCAGGCGGCCCCGCCTCATCGAAGCCCGCCCGGTCCCCGAAGCAGACGCGGCCGGAGCCGCCGCCGAGGGTCGAGACGCCCGGCAGCGCGGACTTCCGCCCCTGGGCCATGTACACGGGCTCCACTTTCGAGTACCTCTCGGCGCCCGGCCCCGCAGCGGTCTGACAGAGCGACCGGGCGGCGACCGACAACAGCGCAACCGACCACTGGGCAACCGACCACATGCCGAGCGGCCTGCGAGGCCGCCGGGGCCGCCGGGGTCCACGCACGGGCCGCGGCGAGCCGGGACACTCCGGGAACGGCGCGGCCGTTCCCGGAGTGCTCGTCATTGGGACGGGCGGAGATGGCCGTCCAGGAGCCCGTCGAAGCTCAGCCGGACCAGGGACTCCCCCAGGGCCGACATCTCGCGCAGCGTCTCCGTCATGCGGGCCAGTTCCTGGAAGACGCGGCCGTAGGCGCGCTGGCTCTCAAGGGAGAGCCGCGGGACGCGGGTCCGGCGCGGGTCCATCCGGCTCGATCCGCCGCCGTTGCCGTCCCGGCCGCCGGCGAAGCCGAGGAACCCGGCGAGGAACCCCGCGTCGAGCCGCCGCGCGTCCGGGCGGTAGAGGGTGAGGCCGGCGCCGAGCGCCGCACCGGGCTCGTCGACCACCCGCGCCGCGCCCGCGGCGGTCGCGACGACGTCGCCCGCTTCGAGCATGACCAGGCCGGGCCCCGCGGACGTCCCCGAGGGGCCGGTCCCGGCGGCCACGTCGTCCGCGGTGAGGACCGGGACGTCGCCGCCGGACGGGAGCCGGGCGGGCGCCTGGCTGATCGCGACGACGCCGGCCTTGGCCAGCTCGGCGAGCGTGGTGAACGAGAGGGGGCGCCGGTCCGGCAGCAGTTCCAGGCCGGGCGGGACGGGCGCGGCGGCGCGCAGCCGGTCCAGCGTCTCGGCGAAGCGGCGGTCGAACGCGTCGCCGCTCTGCCGGGGCCGGTGGCGGGACGGGCTGAGGTCGACCTCGTCGTCGAGCAGGTCGATGACCGGCACGCAGAACTCGCCGGCCGGGTACGCCTCCCATTCCCGCTCGGCCCGCGCGAAGTCGCCCTCGGTGTCGAGCAGGAGGACGGCGGGCGGCGGCCGCTCGCCGGGCTTCGGGCGCCGCAGCAGCCACAGGTCGGGACCGCCGGACCCCAGCGTCAGCACGGCCCGCAGCGCGCCCGCCCGCAGGAGGTTGCCGCGGATCCGGCGGCCGGGGCGGCGGCTCGCCACCGCCGACGGCATCAGCACGGCGACGCGGCCCCCGGGCCGGACGTGCGCGAGGCAGTGCTGCACCCAGGCCAGCTCGGGTTCGCCGCGCGGCGGCAGCCCGTACTCCCAGCGCGGGTCGCCGGCCAGGTCGTCGTGCCCCCAGGAGCGGTCGCCGAACGGCGGGTTGCACACGATCGAGTCGGCGACCTCGCCGGGGAAGGCGTCGCGGCGCAGCGAGTCGCCGGCGACGACCTCGGCGGGCGTCCCGGCCAGCAGCAGCCGGACCGCGGTGATCCGGGCCGCGGAGTCCTCGCCCTCCTGGCCGAGCGCGAGCCGCGCGCCGGGCGCCGCCAGCAGCAGCGTGCCGAGGCCGCACGCCGGGTCGAGGACGACGTCGCCCTCCCGGCACGCGAGCCGCGTCATGAGCCGCGCGACGTCCGCGCGCGTGACGACGAGCCGCCGCGAGTGCGCCCGGACGTAGCGCTGGAAGAGCATGTCGAACGCCGCGGCGTGGCCGTGTTCGGCGGCGAGTCCGGCGAGCAGGCCGGGCAGGCCCGGGTCGTCGGGCTCGACGGCGGGCACCGGCGGCCGCACGGGCACCTTGACGGTGTCGCCGCGGAGTTCGAGCAGGCGCAGCCCGGCCCAGCCGACGAGGTCGGCGAGCCGGAAGTCGTCGCCGGACGCGCGCAGCCGCTGCCAGAGCCGGTCGGCGAGCGACACCTCGAACGGCTTGCCGTTGCGGTGCAGCCAGTCCTCGATGTCGGAGAGCGAGAACAGCGGGCTGGTCGCGGTGCCGCCGACGGGGCGCGGGAAGTCGCCGTGGCGGCGGCGCCAGTTGCTGACCGTGGCCCGCCCCACGCCCGCCAACCGGGCGATGTCGCCGGCGGTCACACCGGGGTCACCGCTCATGCGGTCACCATACTTGATCTTCGCAGCATCGATCGGCCCGGAGAACGTCTGTGAACCGTGTCAACTCTACCGGGCGGCGGCGCCGGCCGCGGTGGCCGGGCGGCGGGTGAGGCGGCCGAGTCCGGTGAGGCGGGCGAGCAGTCCCGGCTCGCGGGCGGCGCCGATCATCAGCGGCTCCCGCGACACCTCCCTGGAGGGCGCGACGACGTCCGCGACGACGCAGGTGGCGTTGTCGTGCCCGCCGGCGAGGGTCGCGAGTTCGATGAGGCGCGCGACCGCCTCCGCGGGACTCGCCGCGCGGACCAGCGTCTCGCGGATCTCCTCCGGCTCGACGAAGCCGAAGACGCCGTCGGAGCACAGCAGGTAGCGGTCGCCGGGCTGCGCGTCGTGCCGGAACAGGTCGGCCTCCGCGCCGGCGCCGCTCTGCAGCGCCCTGACCAGCTTGGAGCGCCGCGGGTGGCCGGCGGCCTCGCCCTCGGTGAGCCGCCCTTCCTCCACGAGCGACTGGACCATCGTGTGGTCGCGGGTGAGCCGGTGCAGTTCCCCCGCGCGCAGGAGGTAGGCGCGGGAGTCCCCGATGTGGGCGATCGTGAAGCCGTGGCCGTCCCAGGCCATCGCGGTCAGGGTCGTGCCCATCCGGGCCATTCCGGGGTCGTCGCGGCCCAGGTCGTCCAGGCGGTCGGAGATCGCGGCCACGCCGGAGGCGAGGTCGGCGGCCGGATCCGCGGTGAACGGGATTCCGGCCAGGGTCGTGATCGCGGTCCTGCTGGCGACATCGCCGTGCGGGTGCCCGCCCATGCCGTCGGCGACGGCGAGCAGCCGCGGGCCGGCGTACGCGGAGTCCTCGTTCACCTTCCTCCGCACGCCGACATCCGTCCCGGCGTCGAAACGAAGTACATGGTGAGTCATGCAACCATTAAACCACACTAAAACACTATTCACAAGCACTTGACCCGCCAGCTGGTTTTTCTTGGCGGCCGACCCGGCCGGCCGCGGCGCACCTCTGGGACGAATCGGGCGACCCGTGTTAAGTTGCACTGAAAACCGTTTTCATTTTCGAGGAGTCCTCGATGACCTCTGTTCAGCGCGCCCGACTGCTCGGGACGGGCGCCGTGCTCGCCGCCTCGGTGCTGGCGGCCGGCGCCTGCGGCTCGTCCGGCGACGGATCCGCCACTGCCGGCGGTGACTCGGCCGTCTCCGTCGCCGCCTCGACCAACGTCTACGGCGACATCGCGCGGCGGATCGGCGGCGGCAAGGTGGAGGTGACGTCGTTCATCAGCGATCCCGCGCAGGACCCGCATTCGTTCGAGGCCGGGACGCGCGCCCGGCTCGCCGTCTCCAGGGCGGCGGTCGTGATCGAGAACGGGGGCGGCTACGACCCCTTCATGGACACGCTGCTCGAAGGCTCCGGGTCCGAGGCCGCGGTGCTCAACGCCTTCGAGATCTCCGGGATGACCGCGCCGGAAGGGGAGGAGCCGAACGAGCACGTCTGGTACGACCTGCCGTCCGCCGCGCGGCTGGCCGACCGCCTCTCCGACGCGCTCGCCAAGGCCGACCCGGCGGGCGCGGGGACGTACTCGGCCAACGCCGCCGCCTTCAAGGCCGACCTCAAGACCCTCGAAGGCGAGGTCGCGGCGCTCAAGGCGGCGCACGGGGGCGACGCCGTCGCGACCACCGAACCGCTGCCCGGCCACCTGCTGGCGGCCGCCGGGCTGCGCGACGAGACGCCCGAGGAGTTCAGCGAGGCGATCGAGGAGGGCGGCGACGTCCCGCCCCGCGCGCTGCGGGACGCGCTGGCGCTGCTCACCGGCAAGAAGGTCGAGGCCCTCGTCTACAACGAGCAGACCGGCGGGCCGGAGACCGAGCGGCTCAGGAAGGCGGCCGAGGCCGCAGGCGTGCCCGTCGTGCCGGTCACCGAGACCCTGCCTGAGGGCCGGGACTACATCGCGTGGATGGACGCCAACATCGCCGCCCTGCGGAAGGCCCTGTCGTGATCCGGTTGCGCGACGCCGCCCTGGCCTACGGAGACCGGACGCTGTGGCGGGGGCTCGACCTCGACGTCGCGGCGGGCGAGTTCGTGGTCGTGCTCGGGCCGAACGGATCGGGGAAGACCAGCCTGATGCGGGTGCTGCTCGGGCTCCAGCGCCTCACCGCCGGAACCGTCACCGTGCACGGCCGCCCGCCGCGCCGCGGCAGCGACCTGATCGGTTACGTCCCCCAGCACCGGACGGTCGTCCCGCACACCCCGCTGCGCGCCCGCGACCTGGTGCGGCTCGGGATCGACGGGCACCGCTGGGGGCCGCGGCGGTCCCGGCCGGAGGCCCGCCGCCGCGTCGCGGCCGTCCTGCGGGACGTCGGCGCCGCCGAGTTCGCGGACGTGCCGCTGGAGCTGCTGTCGGGCGGCGAGCTGCAGCGCGTGCGGGTCGCGCAGGCGCTCGCGACCGACCCGCGCATCCTGCTGTGCGACGAGCCGCTGCTGTCGCTGGACGCCGAGCACCAGCGGATCGTCGCCGGGCTGGCCGACCGGCGCCGCCGCGAGCACGGCACCGCCGTCGTGTTCGTCACGCACGTGACCGGCGCCCGCGACGCCGATCCCGTGCTGCCGCTGGCGGACCGCGTGCTCGACCTCGGCCGGTTCGGTGGCGTCCAGGCAGGCGGCGTCCAGGCAGGCGAGGTCCGGGCCGGTGAGATCCAGGCGGGCGAGATCCAGGCGGGCGCCGCGTGAGCTGGGCCGGGGTCTGGGGCGAGATCTTCAACTTCGAGGACTACGGGGCGCTGCTCGGGCTCGTCCGCAACTCGCTCGTCGCCGGGGCGGTGCTCGGGCTGGTCGGCGGGCTCGCCGGGACGTTCGTCGTCATGCGCGACCTCGCGTTCGCCGTGCACGGGATCGCGGAGCTGTCGTTCGCGGGCGCCGCGGCGGCACTGCTGCTCGGCACCGGCGTGGCGGGCGGGTCGATCGCGGGCGCGCTGCTGGCCGCCGCGCTGATCGGCGTGCTCGGCGCCCGGGCCCGCGACCGCGGGTCGGCCATCGGCGTGCTCATGCCGTTCGGGCTCGGGCTCGGCGTGCTGTTCCTGTCGCTCTACAAGGGGCGGTCGGCCAACAAGTTCGGCCTCCTCACCGGGCAGATCGTCGCGATCGACACGCCCGCGCTGTCCTGGCTGCTGGTGACGTCGGCGATCGTGCTGGCCTGCCTCGCGGTCATGTGGCGCCCGCTGGCGTTCGCCAGCCTCGACCCGGAGGCGGCGGCGGCGCGGGGCGTGCCGGTGCGGGCGCTGTCACCGGTCTTCATGCTCGTGCTCGGCCTCGCGGTCGCCGTGTCGGTGCAGATCGTGGGGGCGCTGCTGGTGCTCGCGCTGCTGTGCACACCGGCCGCGGCGGCGGTGCGGGTCACCGCGTCGCCGGTCCTCGTCCCGCTGCTGAGCACCGTCTTCGCGACCGTGTCGGTCGTGGGCGGGATCTTGCTGTCGCTCGGGTCCAGCATCCCGATCAGCCCGTACGTCACGACGATCTCGTTCGCCCTCTACGGGGCGTGCCGCGCGGCCGGGGCGATCCGGGCGCGGCGCGGCTGGACGGCCCGGCCCAGCGCCGCCGGGCGGCAGACCGTCCCAACATGATCCCTTGGTGCCCGCCCGGCGTTCCCGGCCGGGCGGGCACCGCGGGCCGCTCGGCGTTCCGGACATGCCGGGCCCGTATCCGCCATGACCTTGCCATTCGCTTACCCGCGCGTGGGCATCGCCCCCAGGACGCGGGGGCATCAACCGGGTCCTTGCGACTTTCGGGGCGAATGGGGGACGCGATGTGGGACTTCGCCGGCCGTGACACCGCCATCGACATGGGCAGCTCCACGGTCCGGATGCATCTGAAGGATCGCGGAGTCGTCTGCCGGGAGCCGTCGCTCCTCGCGCGCTGCCGGCGGACCGGGCGGATCCTCGCGCTGGGCGTCCCGGCGCAGAAGATGGCCGGGCGCAATCCCGACGTGACCCTCGTGCGGCCCGTCCGCGAGGGCGCGCCGACCGAGACCGACGCGGCCGAGTACATGATGCGGGCGCTGGTCCGCCGGCACCACAGGCGCCACTACACGGCCCGCCCGCGGCTGGTCGTGACGGTCCCGAGCGGGCTGACCCCTGTCCACTACCGGGCGCTGCGGTTCTCCGCCTACCAGGCCGGCGCGCGCCGGCTCACGCTGCTGCCGACGCCGATCGCCGCCGCCATCGGGATGGGCATGACCTCGGCCCTGCGGTCGGACGTCACGGTCATCGCCAACATCGGCGCCGAGGTCACCGACGTCGGCGTCATCGCGTTCGGCGGCCTCGTCACCTCGCACACCGCGCTCATCGGCGGGTCGGCCCTGGACCGCGCGATCGTCGACCTCGTCCGCCGCGAGTACCGCGTGGCGCTGTCGCGGTCCGCCGCCGAGGCGGCGAAGCTGGAGGTCGGGGCGGTGCCGCCGCTCGGCCGGCGGCCGGTGCGGCAGACCGAGGTGAACGGGCGCGACATCGCGACCGGCATGCCGCGGTCGCTGGTGCTCACCACCGTCGACGTCGGCCGCGCCATCGCCGGGCCCGTCGCGGACATCGTCGACGCGATCGGCGCCGGCGTCGTCGGCTGCTCCCCCGAGATCTCCGGGGACCTGCTCAGCGTCGGCGTCACCCTCACCGGCGGCTGCGCCCGGCTGCCCGGCCTGGAGCGGCTCATCCACGACCGGACGGGCCTGCCCGCGCGGCTCGGGGACGACACCGGCGACGCGGCCGTCCTCGGCGCCGCCGAAGTGCTGCGCTCGACCCGCTCGCAGGAGCCGCCCGCCCGGGACACCTCCCAGAACCCGCAGCTGATGACGACGCTGCCCGACCTCGAATACTGAGGCGTGCTCCGTTTCCACGGCGCGGGGCGCGGCGGCGCGCCACGATGGACGCATGTCCTTCGAAGGGATGCCGGGACACGACCTGATCAACGTCGTCAGGGACCTGGAGCCCGTGGCCGCCGTCCGCGACCAGGAGGCCGCCGAGCGGCGCCGGGCCTACCCGGGGCTGGTGCCCGCGGGGCCGCCGGAGTTCGGCTGCGCCGAGCAGGCGGGCGGCGCCTGGCGGACCGTGTGGCTCGGCGCGGCGGCACCGTCCGGCGCCCGCGCGGGCCTGGCGGAGCACGTGCGCGGCATCGCCGCCGGCCGCGACCCGGCCGTGGGCAAGGAGCTGCTGCTCCTCGCGGACGCGCTCGGCACCGCCCGGGAGGCGGGCGGGCCGGAGCGCAGCGAGTACGCGGCCGGGCCGCTCCGGTTCCGGGTGGTCCGCGTGCCGGGGTTCGCCCGGTTCGGGGCGGACGGGCCCGAACCCGCCCGCTTCACCGACGCCGAGGACGGGCGGCCGGAACACCGCATCGACCCCGCGGCCCCGGTCGGCCCGGCCGACGCGGCGCTGCGGCTGGAGCTGCTCGGCCTCCCGCCGGTCGGCGGGGCCGTCCCGGAGGCGCTGCGCCGCGAGGCCGCCGCGGCGGTCAGGGCGTACCCGGGCGTGGTGCTGCTGCCCCCGTACTTCACCGTCATGGAGGACCGCGACGGCCAGTGGCGGCCGGTCGTCCGCGGGGCCGGGCCGCAGGGCGCCCGCGACGCGCTCGCGCACCACTTCCGGGTGCTCATGCCGCGGGAGGTGCCGGAGGGCGGCGCGCCGCCGAGCCCGGGCGAGCTGGCCGAGTACGCGCGGGCCGCCGACCGCATCGACGCGGACGGCGGCGTCGAGTTCGCGGCGTGCGGGCGGCTGTTCCGGATCGTGCGCGTCATCCGGGCGCTCCGCGTCGGCCCGGACGGCCCCGAACCGGCCCGCCCCTCCGACGAGCGCGCGTGACCCGGCCCCCGCGGCGGGGCCCGCAATAGGATTCCGCCATGAGCGACGCACCCGATCGCGAAGGTCCCGGCACACCGCGTCTGCAGGAGGTCTCGGACGGGGTGTTCGCCTACGTCCAGCCCGACGGCACCTGGTGGATCAACAACACCGGCTTCCTCGTCGGGGAGCACGGCGTGACCAGCGTGGACTCCTGCTCCACCGAGCGCAGGACCCGCGCCTACGCGGACGCGATCCGGTCGGTCACGGACCGTCCGGTCCGGACGCTGGTCAATACGCACCACCACGGCGACCACACGTTCGGCAACTACCTGTTCCCCGGCGCGACCGTCGTCGGCCATGAGCAGACCCGCGCGAACGCGCTCGCCTGGGGCAGGCCGTTCGACGAGCCGTTCTGGACGAAGGTCGACTGGGGCGACGTCGAGATCGAGCCGCCGTTCCTCACCTACACCGACGGTGTGACCCTGTGGGTGGACGAGCTGCGCTGCGAGATCCGGCACGTCGGGATGCCCGCGCACACCACCAACGACTCGATCGTGTGGATCCCGGAGCGGCGGGTGCTGTTCTGCGGCGACCTGCTGTTCAACGGCGGCACCCCCTTCCTGCTGCAGGGCTCGGTCGCCGGCGCGATCAAGGTCCTGGAGGAGGTCGTCGCGCCGCTGGACGCGGAGGTGATCGTGCCGGGCCACGGCCCCGTCGGCGGCCCCGAGATGATCGACCGCGTGGTCGCCTACGCCCGGTTCGTGCAGACGACGGCCGCCGCCGGGAAGGAGGCGGGCCTGACGCCGCTGGAGGCGGCGCGCGAGGCCGACCTCGGGCCGTTCGCGGAGCTGACCGACGCCGAGCGGCTCGTCGGCAACCTGCACCGCGGGTACGCCGAGCTGGACGGGCTCGAACCGGGCGGGCAGATCGACGTCGTCGCCGCCATCGGCGACATGATCACCTTCAACGGCGGCCGGCCCCTGACCTGCCGCGCCTGAGCGTCCCGTGCCCGAGCGAACCGCGGCTGAGCGAACCGCGACTGAGCGAAACGCGGGTCACTCCCCCGGCCGCTCCCTCATGTCCCGCTCGACCGCCTCGGCGGCCTTGCGCGCCGCGATCAGGACCGGGTCCCAGGTGGGCGCGAACGGCGGCGCGTAGCCGAGGTCCAGGCCCGTCATCTCCTCCACCGTCATCCCGTTCCACAGCGCGATGGCGAGGCCGTCGACGCGCTTGGCGGCGTTCTCCTCGCCGACGATCTGGGCGCCGAGCAGCCGGCCCGTGCGGCGCTCCACGATCAGCTTGGTCCGCATCTCCGTGGCGCCCGGGTGGTAGCCGGCGCGGGTGGTGGACTTCACCACCGCGCTCAGCGTCTCGAACCCGGCGGCGGCCGCCTCTCGCTCGGACAACCCGGTGCGGGCCACCTCCACTCGGCAGATCTTGGAGACGGCGGTGCCGAGGACGCCGGGGAACGTGGCGTACCCGCCGCCGAGGTTGATGCCGGCGACGCGGCCCTGCTTGTTGGCGTGCGTGCCGAGCGGGATGGCGACCGGCCCGCCGGAGACGAGGTGGCGGGACTCGACGCAGTCCCCGGCGGCCCACACCCGCTCGGTGCGGGTGCGCATCCGCCGGTCGGTGACGATGCCGCCGGTCGGGCCGACCTCGATGCCGGCGTCGCGGGCGAGGCCGGACGCCGGTTTCACGCCGAGGCCGAGGACGACGATGTCGGCGGGCAGGGTGCGGCTCCCGGTCCGGACGGCCGTGACGCGCCCGTCCGGGGAGGTGTCGAAGCCCTCGACCGGCTCCCCGAGGTGGAGCTGCACGCCGACGTCGCGGATCGCGTCCGCGACGAGGGCGCCCATGTCCGGGTCGAGGGTCTGCATCGGCTGGTCCGCGAGGTCCACGAGGGACACCTCGAGGCCCCGCATCACCATCGCCTCGGCCATCTCCAGGCCGATGTAGCCGCCGCCCACGACGACCGCGCGGCGCGCCCCGTCGTCGACGACGGCGCGGCGGATGGCGACCCCGTCGTCGAGGATCTGGACGCCGTGCACGCCCTGCGCGTCCGCCCCGGGCAGCCGCGGCCGCGTCGGGACGGCACCGGTCGCGATCATGAGGTGGTCGTAGGGCTCCCAGCGCTCGCCGCCGCCGTCCAGGTCGCGGACGCGGACGCGCCCCCGCTCCGGGTCGATCTCGACGGCCTCGGTGCGCATCATCACGTCGATGTCGCGCTCCCGGAACTGGGCGGGCGTGCGGGCGATGAGCTTGTCGAGCTCGTCGACGACGCCGCCCACGTAGTACGGGATGCCGCAGGCCGAGTACGACACGTGGTGCCCGCGCTCGACCACGAGGATCTCCAGCTCGCCGGCGTCGCGCCACCTGCGGGCCTGGGACGCGGCGCTCATCCCGGCGGCGTCCCCACCGATCACGAGCAGCCGCTCGCGGGCGGGCCCGCCCGTCCCCCCGGCCGTGTCCCGGTCCGTCGTCTTCCGCAAGGCGGTCGCCTCCAAGGTCGTGATGGTCAGATTCCGCCGTCGTGGCCGGATGTCCCCGTGGTGATCAGCTTCCGTGGCGGCGCTCAAATTCCGTAGACCCGGCGGGCGTTGCCGGACGCGATCATCCCGGCCACGCGCTCGGCGTCCCCCGCCGTCCACGCGCCGTCCTCCACCCCCCGCGCGAGGAGGCCCGCGAGGCCGTGCCGGAACAGCAGCGCGCCCAGGTGGTACAGCTCGGCGAGCGCGAACGCGTCCGACGAGTACAGCACCTTCCCGAACGGCGCGAGCTCCAGCAGCTCGGCGATCAGCGCCGGCGCGCGGTACCCGAGGTTGTGCGTCGCGAGACCGGCGTCGACGTGGACGTTGGGGAGCACCTGCGCAAGGTAGCCCGCCCGGCGGTGGAACGGATAGTTGTGCAGCAGCATCGCGGGCACCGGGTCCATGGCCCGCAGCAGGTCGATGAGGAGCAGCGGGTCGCCGCGGCGCAGGTCGGCGTCCACGTCCCCGTACCCGACGTGGAACTGCACCGGGAGCCCGGCGTCGACGGCGCAGAACACGAGGAACCGGTGCAGTACCTCGTCGCAGACGCGCGGTGCCTCCTGCCGCATCAGGCGCCCGGCCGCCGCGGCGACCTCCGCGCCGGACGGGCGCTCACCCGACAGCTCCAGCCCGGCGCGGTACGCCGCGATGGACTTGGCGCCCACGGCGTCCCGCGCGGCCAGCCGGGACCGGACCTCCTCGGCGAACCGCGCCGCGTCCGCGCCCCCGGCCGCGACCTGCTCGGCGACGGTCTCCAGCCGGACGATCTCATGCGCGGGCGCCCCGGCGAGCCGGCCCAGCTCCGGCGGGCCGAGCAGCGCCTCAGGGCTGTAGCCGGTGTCCACGCACAGCGCCTCCAGTCCCGCCGCGCGGAGGAACCGCCGGTTCACCTCGGCCGCGCCCAGCTCGGCGCGGCGCGCGAGGTAGGCGTCCGGCTCCGCGTGGGCGTCCAGGTCCAGGACGGGCGGGCACCAGCGGCGCAGCGCGAACCCGACCTGGGTGTCGAACATGCTCACGCCCGGCGGCCCCGGGGCCTCCGCCTCGGTGAGCGACGCCTCGAACGCCTCCCGGCCCGGATCGCGGTCCAGGACGCCGTGGCAGTGGTGGTCCACCAGCGGCGACGATTCCAAGAACTCCAGCACCTCGCCCGCCTCCTCCCTGCAACCGCCGCCCGGTCTTCCTACGATGCCCCTACGGGGCCGTACCCGCGGTCCGCCCACTCCGACCGGGAGCCAGCAACGTGGAACAATTCCCCGAACCTCTCGTCCCAGGGCAGGCGCTCGACGCCCGCGCACGCGCGCGGTTCGGCGCCCGCGGCTCCTCGGAGGCGCGCCGCCTGGCCGGTCTGGACATCGTGGCCGTCGCGCTGACGTGGGTGGACATCAGCGGGATCACGCGGACCAAGACCGTCCCGGTGGAGCGGCTGGAGCACGCCGCGGCGTGGGGCGTCGGGATGTCGCCGGTGTTCGACGCGTACCTGCTCGACGACTCGATCGTGCCCGGGCCCCACGTCGGCGGGCCGGTCGGCGACCTGCGCCTCCACCCGGACCTGGACCGCCTCGTCCCGATGGCCGCGCTGCCGGGCTGGGCGCACGCGCCCGCGTTCCGGTACGACCAGGAGGGCGCCACCCACCCGCTCGACACGCGGGCCCTGCTGCGGCGCCTGACGGACCGGCTCGCCGGCGACGGCTGGACGGTGAAGGCCGCGTTCGAGATCGAGTGGGCCGTGTCGCGGGGCGGCGGGGAGGAGTTCACCCCCGCCGTCCGCGGCCCCGCGTACGGGATGACGCGGATCACCGAGCTGGCCGGGTACCTGCGGGACGTCCTCACCGCGCTGAAGGAGACCGGCGTCACGGTCATGCAGCTGCACCCGGAGTACGCGGCCGGGCAGTACGAGGTGTCGGTGGCCGCCGAGGACCCGCTCGGCGCGGCCGACACCGCCGTCCTGGTCAGGGAGACGATCCGGGCGGTGTCGATGGCGCACGGCCTGGCCGCCACGTTCTCCCCGAAGGTCGAGCCGGACTCGGTCGGGAACGGCGCGCACGTCCACCTCAGCCTGTGGCGGTCGAGCGGCGACGCGCCGGTGAACGAGATGGCGGGCGGCGACGGGCCGTGCGAGATGTCGGCCCCCGGGGAGGCGTTCGCCGCCGGGATCCTGCACCGGCTCCCGGCGCTGCTCGCGATCGGCGCGCCGTCGGTGGCCAGCTACCTGCGGCTGGTCCCGTCCCACTGGGCGGGCGCGTTCGCCTGCTGGGGGCCGGAGAACCGGGAGGCGGCGCTGCGGGTGGTGACCGGCGCGGAGGGCGAGCGGCCGACGGCGGCGAACCTGGAGGTCAAGTGCCTGGACGCCGCCGCGAACCCGTACCTGGTCCTCGCGGCGCTGCTCGCGGCGGGGCACGAGGGGCTCGGCGGCGGCCGCAGGCTCCCGGACCCCGTGCACGTGGACCCGGCCACCCTGCCGGAGGAGGAGCGCGTCGCGCGCGGGGCCGTCCGGCTGCCGGCGTCGCTGGGCGAGGCGGTCGCCGCGTTCGAGGCCGACGACGTCCTGCGGGCCGCGCTCGGCGACGCCGTGGCCGACACGGTGTCGAGCGTCCGGCGGGGCGAGATCGAACTGCTGGACGGCGCCGCGCCCGAGGAGATCACGGCGGCCACCCGCTGGCGCCACTAGCGGGCGGGTCCGCACCGGAACATCGCGGCTTTGCCGCGATATTGCCGTCGCCGGGGAAGGAACCCGGCATGGCACGCGCGTTCTTCCGCGGCCGGGGCGGCCGGGGCGGCGCCGGCCGCGCCGGCCGCTCGCCGCTGCGGGTGGCCACCGAGGTGCAGTCCGCGGTCTTCCGCATCGCCCGGCTGACGATCACCGCCACGCTGTCCTTCGTGCTGGCGCTGGCGATCCTCCCGCCGGGCGGGCCGAAACCGCTGCTGTCGCCGCTGACCGCGCTGCTGGTCGTCCAGTTCTCCCTCTACCAGACGATCCGGGCGAGCATCCTGCGGGTCGGCGCGGTCACCTCGGGGGTGCTCGTCGCGGTCATGGCCGCGAGCACCATCGGGTTCTCCTGGTGGACGCTGGGGCTCACCATCCTCGCCGCGCTCGTCATCGGGCACGTCCTGCGGCTGCGCGAGCACGTGCTGGAGGCGCCGATCAGCGCCATGCTGATCTTCGCGCTGGGCGCCGCCAGCGAGACCGGGGCGACCACCCGCGTGCTGGAGACGCTGATCGGCGCGGCCACCGGCCTGGCGGCGACGCTGCTGGTGCCGTCGGTGCGCGTGCGGCCCGCCGAGGAGGCCGTCGAGGACATCACCGAGCGGCTCCGGGCGCTGATCGAGGAGATCGCCGACGGGCTGCGCGGCGAGCCCGCCGACGGCCAGGCGGCCCGCTGGCAGGACGACGCCGAGCGGCTCGCCCGCGAGATCGGCCGCATCGACCGGGAGCTCAACGCGGCGGAGGAGAGCGTCCGGCTCAACCCGCGGACCCGGGCGCGGCGGCTCATCGACGCCGGGGTCGCGCTGCGCAACGCCCTGGAGACCATCGAGCACTTCACGCTGTCGCTGCGCGGCCTCACCCGGTCGCTGGCCGACGACGAGCGGTTCGGCGAGCGGGGCCGCCTCATGACCGACCCCGACCTGCGCCGCGAAATCGGCGACGCCCTGGCCGGGGTCGCCGCGAGCATCGCCGCCTACGGCCGGCTGGCCCGCTCCGACCTGGCCCGCGACGCGCGGCCGTTCCGCGCCGAGCACGACCTGGAGACGCGGGTCGACATCGCCCGTGAGCGCCGTGCCCGGCTCACCCGCAGGCTGCACGAGCGGGCCGCGGCCGGGGACCTGTGGCCGCTGTACGGCGAGGTGTCCATGGACATCGACCGGCTCATCGAGAACCTGCGGGTCGAGCACCGGGCCCGCGCCCGCGAGCACTGGCGGCGGCACCGCGGCGCGTCCCGCCACCTGCCCGCGCGGCCCGTCCGCGTCGTCCAGCAGGCCGGGCACCAGCTCCGCAAGGCCGCCGAGTCGGCCGCCGAGTCCGCCGCCGCCGCGGCCGAGCGGCACGCCGGGGAGACCGGCGTACCGCAGCACCGGCGCCCGCGCCGCCGCCGGGACGGCGGAGGTCAACTTTCGGAGTGACCTCCGAGATCCATATGCTTCGGGCATGCAACAGGACGAGGAAACAGGCCGGGTCACCCTGGCCACGGTGGCCGATCAGGCCGGCGTCTCCGTTTCGACCGTTTCGAAAGTCCTGAACGGGCGCGAGGACGTGGCGCACAAGACCCGCCTGCGGGTGGAGCGCCTGCTGGAGCACCACGGCTACCAGCGCGGCGTCCGGTCCGCCCCCGACGCCGCTCTCATCGAGATCGTCCTGCACGAGATCGAGAGCCTGTGGACGATGGAGCTGATCCGCGGCGTGGAGAGCGTCGCCAAGGCCAACGACGCGAGCGTGGTGCTGACCGAGAGCGGCACCCGGCACTCCCCCGGCCCGGAGTGGATCGGCGGGGTGCTCCGCCGCCGCCCCCTCGGCGTCGTGCTGCTGTTCTCCAGCCTCGCGCCGGAGTACAAGAAGCGGCTGCGGGCCCGCTCGATCCCGTTCGTCATCATCGACCCGGCCGGCGACCCCGAGCCGGACGTCCCGTCGGTCGGCTCCGCCAACTGGTCGGGCGGGCTGGCCGCGACCCGGCACCTCATCGACCTCGGCCACCGGCGCATCGCCATCATCACCGGCCCCGCGGACATGCTGTGCTCCG
Organism: Actinomadura sp. 7K534; assembly: GCF_004348575.1. Classification (NCBI taxonomy): domain Bacteria; kingdom Bacillati; phylum Actinomycetota; class Actinomycetes; order Streptosporangiales; family Thermomonosporaceae; genus Actinomadura; species Actinomadura sp. 7K534. The sequence continues at coordinate 10,927 of NZ_SMKB01000068.1, read as the reverse complement.
TCGCGCGCCTGGACGGCTTCCGCTCCGCGATGGGCATGGCCGGGCTCGACGTCGACCCGTCCCTCGTCGCCTACGGCGACTTCCACGTGCAGGGCGGCTTCGAGCGGGCGATGGAACTGCTCGGCAGGCCCGACCGCCCCACCGCGATCTTCGCCGGGAGCGACCTGCAGGCGCTCGGCGCCCTGGAGGCCGCCCGCGTGCACGGCCTCCGCGTCCCGGACGACCTGTCGGTGGTGGGCTACGACGACGTCGCGGTCGCCCCATGGGCCAGCCCGGCCCTGACGACCGTCCACCAGCCGCTCCGCCAGATGGCGGAGTCGGCCACCCAGATCCTCCTCGGCATCCGCGCCGGCGAGGCCGTCGCCACCCGCCTCGAACTGTCCACCAGCCTCGTAATCCGCAAAAGCACGGCAGAACCACGGCTAACGTCCGACACCCCGGCACCGAAACTTTCGAATCCCACCGGGCAGAGCGGCTTCTCCACGGAGTCCCCCACCTAAATGACCACTTCACGGGTCGTGCGGCCGGAGCGAGTGCAGCGAGCGCAGGTCGCACGACCCGACGCACGGGGCGCCGTTTCACGAGACGCGCCAGCGGATCGGGAAACGGTGCGCCGTGCGCAACGGGGGTTCCAGGGGGTCGCCCCTGGACTAACACAGCCGGTGGGTTAAGGCGGTGTGGCGGCGGCCGGCGCCTTGGGTGCGGACGGCGGCGGCCAGGGCTCGGCGGGAGCCGACCAGGACCACCAGTCTCTTCGCTCGGGTGATGCCCGTGTAGAGGAGGTTGCGGCGCAGCATCATCCACGCGCCGGTCGTCAGGGGGATGACGACCGCCGGGTACTCGCTGCCCTGCGAGCGGTGGATCGTGATCGAGTAGGCGTGGGTCAGTTCGTCCAGCTCGTCGAAGGCGTAGTCGATGCTCTCGTCCTCGTCGGTCAGGACCGTGAGGGACTGGTCTTCGGGTGAGACCGACGTGACGACGCCGACGGTGCCGTTGAAGACGCCCGCCTCGCCCTTGTCGTAGTTGTTGCGGAGCTGGGTGACCTTGTCGCCGACGCGGTAGACGCGGCCGCCGTAGCGGCGTTCGGGACGCGCGTCGTCGTGGGGTGTCAGGGCCTCCTGCAGCAGGGTGTTCAGCGTCCCGGACCCGGCGGCGCCGCGGTGCATGGGCGTGAGGACCTGGACGTCGCGGCGCGGGTCGAGGCCGAACCTGCGGGGGATGCGGTTGGCGACGACGTCCACGGTGAGCTCGGCGGCCTCGTCCTGCTCCTCGCAGGGGAACAGGAAGAAGTCGGGGTAGCCGCGCGTGTGCGGGTGGTCGCCGGAGTTGACGCGGTGCGCGTTGACCACGATGCCGGACTGCTGCGCCTGCCGGAAGATCTTCGTGAGCCGGACGCGGGGGATCACCTCCGCGCCGAGCAGGTCGGCGAGCACCTCGCCGGCGCCGACGGACGGGAGCTGGTCGACGTCGCCGACCAGCAGCAGGTGCGCGCCGCGCGGGATCGCCTTCACCAGCTTGTTCGCCAGGATCAGGTCGACCATCGAGCTCTCGTCCACCACGACGAGGTCGGCGTCGAGCGGGTTGTCCTGGTCGTACTTGGGGTCGCCGCCGGGCTGGAGCTGAAGGAGGCGGTGGACGGTCGCGGCCTCGTGCCCGGTCAGCTCGGCGAGCCGCTTGGCCGCCCGCCCGGTCGGCGCGACCAGGACGATCTTCGCCTTCTTCGCGGCGGCCAGCTCCACGACCGAGCGGACCGTGAAGCTCTTGCCGCAGCCGGGCCCGCCGGTCAGCACCGACACCTTCGAGGTGAGGGCGAGCTTGACGGCGTCCTCCTGCTCGGGCGCGAGGGCCTGGCCGGTGCGCCGCCGCAGCCACGGGAGGGCCTTGTCCCAGTCGACGTCGGCGAACGCCTTGAGCCGGTCGGCCGGGGCGTCGAGCAGCTCCAGCAGGCCGCGGGCGAGGGACCGCTCGGCGCGGTGGAACGGGACCAGGTAGACCGCCGGGATCGTCGCCGCGTCCTCCCCCGCCCCGGGGATCGGCTCGCGGACGACCCCCTCGTCGCGGGCCAGCTCGTCCAGCGCCGGGACGACCAGCTCCCGCGGCACGCCGAGGATCTTCTCCGCCGCCGTGACGAGGTTCGGCTCGGGCAGGAAGCAGTGCCCGTCGTCGGCGGCCTCCGACAGCGTGTACTGGAGCCCGGCCTTGATCCGCTCGGGGCTGTCGTGCGGGATGCCGACGGCCTGCGCGATCGTGTCGGCGGTCTTGAACCCGATGCCCCACACGTCGGACGCGAGCCGGTACGGCTCCTTGCGCACGGTGTCGACGGACTTGTCGCCGTACTGCTTGTAGATGCGCACGGCCAGGGAGGTGGAAACGCCCACGCCCTGCAGGAAGACCATCACCTCCTTGATGGCCTTCTGCTCCTCCCACGCCTCGCCGATGCGCTTGGTGCGCTTGGGGCCGAGGCCCTGCACCTCGACGAGGCGGTCCGGTTCCTCCTCGATGACGCGGAGGATGTCGGTGCCGAAGTGCTCCACCATCCGGTCGGCCATCACCGGCCCGATCCCCTTGATCATGCCGGAGCCGAGGTAGCGGCGGATGCCCTGCACGGTCGCCGGCAGGACGGTCGTGTACGAGTCGGCCTCGAACTGCTTGCCGTACTTCGGATGCGACCGCCACCGCCCGGTGAGCCGCAGGCTCTCCCCCACCTGCGCGCCGAGCAGCGCGCCTACGACGGTGAGCAGATCGCTCCCGCTCTTTGCCGTCGCCACCCGCGCGACGGTGTAGCCGGTGTCCTCGTTGGCGTAGGTGATCCGTTCCAGGACGCACTCGAGTTCCGCGGGCCGGGGCGGCGTGGCATCGGGGGTCGGGGAGGTCGGCACGACCATCATGATGGCCGATGGGCGTGCCGCGGCGTCACGCCCGCGGAGACCTCCAGCACTCCCGTCTCGGTGACCAGCGCGGTCACGAGGTGGGCGGGGGTGACGTCGAAGGCGGGGTTGTGGCCGCCCACGCCGTCCGGGACGGTCTTCACCCCGGCCCAGGTCAGGATCTCCTCTTCGGCGCGCTCCTCGATGGGGATGCCGCCGCCGTCCGGGACGGCCAGGTCGACGGTGCTCCACGGCGCGGCGACGACGAAGGGGACGCCGGCCGCCGCGCAGGCCAGCGCCACGCCGACCGAGCCGATCTTGTTGGCGGTGTCGCCGTTGGCGGCGACGCGGTCGGCGCCGATGACGGCCACGTCCGCCAGGCCGCGCAGGATCGTGCTCGGCGCCGCGCCGTCCGCCTGCACGACGCACGGGATCCCCGACCGGTCGAGTTCCCACGCGGTGAGGCGGGCGCCCTGGAGGAGCGGGCGCGTCTCGTCGGCGTAGACGAGCTCGACGCGTCCCCGCTCGTGCAGTTCGCGGACGACGCCGAGGGCCGTCCCCCAGCCGGCCGTGGCCAGGGCGCCGGCGTTGCAGTGGGTGAGGACGCGCAGGGGCCGGTCCCCGGCGCGGCCGAGGATCCAGTCGGCGCCGAGCGCTCCGATGGCGCGGTTGCCGCGGACGTCCTCGTCCAGCAGCGCCTGCGCCTCGGCGGCCACCGCGTCCGCCCCCTCGGCGATGAACGGCAGGACCCGGTCGACGCCCGCGGCCAGGTTGACCGCGGTCGGGCGGGCCTCCCGGACGCGGGCGACCGCGGCGTCGAGCGCGGCGCCGTCCCAGCCCTCCCGCGCGGCCTGGCGGACGGCGATGGCGACGCCGAACGCGCCCGCCACGCCCAGCGCGGGGGCGCCGCGCACCACCAGCCGCCGGATCGCGTCCACGAGCGTGTCGACGTCCCGGGCCACGAGGTACTCGACCCGTCCGGGCAGGAGGGTCTGGTCCAGCAGCCGCAGCCCGTCCCCGGCCCATGCGACGGTCCGCACATCGCTTGTCATACCGCCATCATGCCCGCGAAAAGCCGCGATCCCCGATGCCACCGGGGTTTTCGGGCGCACCGTCGCGCTCCGTGACCTGCGAAGACTTGACACGGGTCGAACTCATGTTCGAAATTGTGCGGAGGGACGAAGGGAGGACGACCGTGCCGGAGGCGGCGCTGCGGGAGCTGGTGCGGGACACGGCGCCGCCGGGTCCGCGGGACACGGTACCCGTGCTGCCCGCGCTCGGGCCCGCCGTCCCCGGCGGGCTGCGCCCGGGGTCGGTCGTGGGGCTGCCGGGGCCCGGCGCGGCGTCCCTCGGCCTCGCGCTCGTCGCGGGCGTGTCCCGGCACGGCGGCGAGGACGGCACCGGCGGCTGGTGCGGCGTCGTCGGCCTCCCCGAGTTCGGGGTGGCCGCCGCGGCCGGCATGGGGGCCGCCCCCGAGCGCCTCCTGCTCGTCGACGAGCCGGGCGAGCGCTGGCCGGACGTGGTCGCCGCGCTCTGCGAAGCCGTGGACCTGGTCCTGCTGTGCCCTCCGGAGCGTCCCGGCGCCGCGGCGGTCCGCCGCCTGTCGGCGCTGGCCCGCAAGCACGGGTGCGTCCTCACGCTCACCGGCGCGTTCGCCGGCGACTGGGCGGGCACGCGCCTGCGGCTGCGCCTGGACGGCGTCGTGTGGGACGGGCTCGCCGACGGCCACGGCCGGCTCACCGGCCGCCGCGCCGAGGTCGTCGCCGAGGGCCGCGACGCCCCCGGGCCGGGTCGCCGCGCCCGCGTCTGGCTCCCGGCCCCGGACGGCACGGTCAAGCCGGACGAGACGGTCCGGCCGCCGCTGGAACTCGTCCCCGAACCCGTCGCGAACGGCGGACCCGTCCACCGGCGGCCGTCCGCCCTCCCGCCGCGGGTGCGCGTGCCGGTCGAGGAGGGGATCGCGTGACGCGGGTCCTCATCGTCTGGTGTCCCGACTGGCCGATGACGGCGGTCGGGGTGGACGCGTCCGCCGCCGGGGCGGTGGTGGAGCGCGGGCACGTCGCGGCCTGCACGGCGGCGGCGCGGGCCGAGGGGGTGCGACGCGGGCAGCGGCTGCGGGACGCGCAGCGGCGGTGCCCGGAGCTGGTGGTTCGGGAGCGCGACCGCGACGCGGAAGGCCGGCTGTTCGAGGCGGTCGCCGGGGCGGTCGCGGAGCTGACGCCGCGCGTGGAGGTGGTGCGGCCGGGGCTGTGCGCGCTGTCCGCGCGGGGCCCGGCGCGGTTCTACGGGGGCGAGGAGGCGCTGCGCGTCCTCGTCCAGGACACGGTGGTCGAGGCCGGATACGACTGCGGCGCCGGCGTCGCGGACGGGCTATTCGCCGCGGAGCTGGCCGCGCGGGCCGGGCAGGGCGGCGTCGTGGTGCCGGAGGGCGGCGCGGCGGCGTTCCTCGCGCCGTACCCGCTGTCGGTGCTGGACCGGCCGGAACTGGCCGACCTGCTGCGCCGCCTCGGCGTCAAGACCCTGGGCGACTTCGCGGCGCTGCCGTCCGGGCACGTCGCCGGGCGGTTCGGGGCGGACGGGGCGCTCGCGCACCGGCTCGCCAGGGGCGAGGAGCCGCGCCCGCTCGCGCCCGTCCGGGCCCCCGCCGACCTGTCGGTGCGCGCCGCGTTCGATCCGCCCGCCGAACAGGCCGAGCGGGTGGTGTTCGGGGCGAAGCGGCTCGCCGCCGAACTGCACGAGGGGCTCGCGGCGGGCGGGCTGGCCTGCGTCCGGCTGGAGGTCGCGGCGGGGTTCGCGGACGGCCGCGTGCTGCGGCGGCTGTGGCGGCACGACGGCCTGTCGGCGCTGGCGGTGGCCGAGCGGGTCCGGTGGCAGCTGGCGGCCTGGCAGCCGCAGGGCGCCGAGGCCGAGCAGGTGTGGGGCGGGGTGACGTGGCTGGAACTGGTTCCGGACCAGCTCGTCCCGGACGACGGGCGGCAGGAGGCGCTGTGGGGCCGCACGACCGTCACCGACCGGATCGCGCGGGCCGCCGACCGCGTCCAGGCGCTGCTGGGCCACCGGGGGATCACCCGCCCGGTGCTGGCGGGCGGGCGCGGGCCGGGCGAGCAGGTCGTCCGGGTCCCGGTCGGCGACCTCGCCCCCGCCGACCCGCCCGGCGGCCCGTGGCCCGGAGGCGTCGGGGCCCCGGCACCGGCGGTCGTGCCCGTCTCGCCGCCGGACGCCGAGCTGCTCGACGCGTCGGGCGGCGCCGTGGTCGTGTCCGCGAGGTGCGAGGTGTCGGCGCCGCCCGCCGTGCTCGCCGTCCGGGGACGCGCCGCCGCGATCACCGGGTGGACGGGCCCGTGGCCCGCCGACGAGCGCTGGTGGGACCCCGGCCGGGCGCGGCGCCGCGCGAGGTTCCAGGTCACCACGGACGACGGCGCCGCCTACCTGCTCGCCGTCGAGGGCGGCCGGTGGCACGTCGAGGCCGTCTATGACTAGGTCCGCCGTGAACGGGGGCGGCTGATGGGGTGGCACAACCCGCCGATCCCGTGGCGGGAGTTCGAGGAGCGGCTGTCGTGGCGGCCCGCGCGGCAGCGGGCCGAGGAGCCGCCGGAGGCGCCCGCTCCGCCCCGCCGCGAGACCGGGGACGTGCCGTGGGCGGAGCTGCACTGCCATTCGTCGTTCAGCTTCCTCGACGGGGCCAGCGACCCCGCCTCGCTGGTCGCGGAGGCGGCGCGGCTCGGCGTGGAGACGATGGCGATCACCGACCACGACGGCATGTACGGGGCGGTGCAGTTCGCGCAGGCCGCGGCCGAGGCCGGCGTCGGGACGGTGTTCGGCGCCGAGCTGGGCCTCGGCCTGCCGGGGCCGCGGACCGGTGAGCCCGACCCGGGCGGACGGCACCTGCTGGTGCTCGCGCGCGGCGCCCCCGGGTACGCGCGGCTCTGCTCGGCGATCACGTCCGCGCAGCTCGCGGGCGGGCGCAAGGGCCGTCCCGTGTACGAGCTGGACGCGCTGGCCGGCGCGCACGACGGGCACTGGGCCGTGCTGACCGGCTGCCGGAAGGGCCCCGTCCCGGCGGCGCTGGCGGCGGGCGGGCCGGACGCCGCGGAGCGGGAGCTGCGGAAGCTGACCGGCATGTTCGGGCGGGAGAACGTGTTCGTCGAGCTGATCGACCACGGCCAGCCGGACGACGACCACCGCAACGACGCCCTGTTCGCGCTGGCCGCACGGGCCGGGGCCGGCGTGGTCGCGTCGAACAACGTGCACTTCGCGGCGCCGGGCGCCGACGCGCGGCTGGCGCAGGCGATGGCGGCCGTCCGCGCCCGCCGCGCCCTCGACGACATGGTCGGCTGGCTCCCGGCGAGCGGCACGGCGCACGTCCGGAGCGGCGCCGAGATGGCGCGGCGGCTGGCGCGGTTCCCCGGCGTCCTGGAGCGGACCGCCGAGCTCGGCCGGGAGTGCCGGTTCGACTTCGACGTCGTCGCGCCCCGCCTGCCGGACTGGCCGGTCCCGGACGGGCACACCGAGGCGAGCTGGCTGCGCCACCTGGTGCGGGAGGGCGCGCTCAAGCGGTACGGGCCGCCGGAGCGGGAGCGGGTCTCCGGCGCGTACGAGCAGATCGCCAGAGAGCTGGACGTCATCGAGCAGCTCGGGTTCCCCGGCTACTTCCTGATCGTGCACGACATCGTGGAGTTCTGCCGCGGCCGGGGCATCCTGTGCCAGGGCCGGGGGTCGGCGGCGAACTCGGCGGTCTGCTACGCGCTCGGCATCACCGGGGTCGACGCCGTCCGGCACGGGCTGCTGTTCGAGCGGTTCCTGTCGCCGGGCCGGGACGGGCCGCCCGACATCGACCTGGACATCGAGCACCGCCGCCGCGAGGAGGCCATCCAGTACGTCTACGGGAAGTACGGGCGCGAGTGCACCGCCCAGGTCGCGAACGTCATCAGCTACCGCCCGCGGATGGCCGTGCGGGACGCGGCCCGCGCGCTCGGCTTCTCCCCCGGCCAGCAGGACGCCTGGTCGAAGGGCGTCGACCCGCGCGACCCGGTCGGCGCGGAGAGCGACGTCCCGGCGCCGGTCATGGAGCTCGCGAACCGGATGCTGGCGCTGCCCCGGCACCTCGGCATCCACTCCGGCGGCATGGTGATCGCCGACCGGCCGGTCGGGGAGATCTGCCCGATCGAGTGGGCGACGATGCCGGGCCGCAGCGTCCTGCAGTGGGACAAGGACGACTGCGCGGCGGCCGGGCTGGTGAAGTTCGACCTGCTCGGCCTCGGCATGCTCGCGGCGCTGCACGACTGCTTCGAGCTCGTTGCCGGGCACCACGGGCGGCGGTACGACCTGCAGTCCGTCCCGCCGGACGACCCGCTCGTCTACGACATGCTCTGCGACGCCGACACGGTCGGGGTGTTCCAGGTGGAGTCGCGGGCGCAGATGGCGACGCTGCCGCGGCTGAAGCCCCGCGAGTTCTACGACCTCGTGGTGGAGGTGGCGCTGATCCGGCCCGGGCCGATCCAGGGCGGGTCCGTCCACCCGTACCTGCGCCGCCGCAAGGGCATGGAACCCGCGACCTGCCCGCATCCGCTGATGGAGCCGGCCCTGTCCCGGACGCTGGGTGTGCCGCTGTTCCAGGAGCAGATGATGCAGCTCGCCGTGGACTGCGCCGGGTTCACCCCGGCCGAGTCCGACCGGCTCCGGCAGGCGATGGGCGCCAAGCGCGCGCCCGAGCGCGTCGAGCGGCTGCGGCGGCGCCTGCTGGACGGGATGGCCGAGCGCGGCATCCCCGCCGACGTCGCGGAGAGCGTGTACGAGAAGATCCTCGGCTTCACCGGGTTCGGGTTCCCCGAGTCGCACGCGCAGAGCTTCGCGCACCTGGTCTACGCGAGCGCCTACCTCAAGAGGCACTACCCGGCCGCGTTCACCGCCGCCCTGGTGCGCAACCAGCCGATGGGGTTCTACAGCTCGCAGAGCCTCCTGGCGGACGCCCGGCACCACGGCGTCGTGGTCAGGGGCGTGGACATCAACGCGAGCGGCGTCCACCCGACGCTGGAGGAGCCGGTCGCGGTCGACTCCGATCATCCGCACGCGCCCGCGGAGCCGCAGCCCGCGATCCGGCTCGGCTTCGCCGGCATCCGCAACCTGGGCGAGGAGACGGCGGAGGCGGTCGCGGCGGGCCGTCCCTACACGGGCATGGAGGACCTCGCCCGGCGGGTGCCCCTGTCGGCCGGGGCGCTGGAGGCCCTGGCGACGGCGGGCGCGTTCGACCGGTTCGGCCTGTCCCGGCGCGCGGCGCTGTGGGCGGCGGGCGCGCTGGCGGGGTCCGGCCCGGGGCGGCTCGAAGGGGTGACGCCGGGCGCGTCCGCTCCCCCGCTGCCCGCGATGACGCCGATCGAGGAGACGCTCGCGGACCTGTGGGCGACGGGCGTGTCCGGCACCCACCCGGTGGCGCACGTCCGGGACGCGCTGGACGAGCTGGGCGCGCTGTCGTCCAGGCGGCTCGCCGAGACGCCGGGCGAGACAAACGTCGTCGTCGCCGGGCTCGTCACCCACCGGCAGCGCCCGCCGACCGCCGGCGGCATCGTGTTCATGACGCTGGAGGACGAGACCGGCATCATCAACGTGGTGTGCCCGCCGCAGGTGTTCAAGCGGCACCGCGCCCTCGCCGTCGACTCGCAGGCGCTGCTGGTCAGCGGGCGGCTGGAGCGCACCGACGGCGTCGCCAACGTCCGCGCGACCCGCCTGCGCCGCCTGCCGGTCCCCGGCCGCGTCCGGGCCAGGAACTTCCACTGATCCGTATCCGCCGGGTACGCGCTAGAACCTTGGGCCGTCCTCTGACATCGTAAGGAAAAGTTGGGGCCGCGTGCCGCTGCGTCGGCGGCCGCCAAGACGCGGCTCGTGGGCGGAAGGTGGTCGGCATGGACGGCCCGCGAGCGTCTTCTCTGCGCGAACTGCGCCCCGAGGACCCCACGCGGATCGGCCGGTACCGGATCGAGGCCAAGATCGGCGAGGGCGGGATGGGCGCGGTGTACCTCGGCCGCGACCCCGGCGGGCGCCAGGTCGCGGTGAAGGTCGTGCGGTCCGCGCTGGCCGGCGACCGGACGTTCCTGGCCCGGTTCCACGACGAGGCCGCCAACGCGCAGCGCGTCGCGTCGTTCTGCACCGCGCAGGTCCTGGAGCACGGCGACGACCTCGGTCTCGCCTACATGGTCACCGAGTACATCGACGGCCCGTCCCTGCTGGAGCACGTCACCGAGAACGGCCCGCTGTCCCCCGGGATGCTGCACGGCGTCGCGGTCGGGGTGGCCGCCGCGCTCGTCGCCATCCACAGCGCCGGGCTGGTGCACCGCGACCTCAAGCCCAGCAACGTGCTGCTGTCCATATCCGGGCCGCGCGTGATCGACTTCGGGATCGCGCGGGCGCTGGACGTGGCGTCCGCGCACACCCGGACCGGCCAGGTCGTCGGCACACCCGGCTGGATCGCGCCCGAGCAGATCACGACCCAGCAGGTCACTCCGGCCGTGGACGTGTTCGCGTGGGGCTGTCTGGTGGCGTTCGCGGCGAGCGGGCACAACCCGTTCGGGCAGGGCTCGTTCCAGATCCTGGCCGCCCGCGCCGTGCACGCCGAGCCGGAGATCGGGGACCTGCCGCCCGCGCTGGCGGGGCTCGTCCGGTCCGCGCTGCGCAAGGAGCCCGAGCGCCGGCCGAGCGCCCGCGACCTGCTGCTCGGCCTGGTCGGCGGCGCCGGCGAGGCCGCGGTGACGACGGAGCTCGGCGAGACGTGGACGGCCCCGCCGGACGACCCGGGCGCCACCTCCCGCGACGTCGGCCCCGCCCAAGCCGGACCAGCCGAGGCCGGACCAGCCGAGGCCAGAGCCCGGGAGGCCAAGGCACCCGACGCTCCCGCGCCCGACGTCCCGGCGCCCCGGCCGCCCGTCCCGGCTCCCGCTCCGGCGACCCGGCTGGCGCCGGAGTGGCCGCTTGAGCAGCCCGCTCCCGAGCCACGGGCCGAAGCCCGGACGGAGCGGCATCCCGGGCCGCCGGCCGACCCGCCCGGCCTGCCGCCCACCGAGCGGCAG
>NZ_SMKB01000545.1:0-626 GCF_004348575.1 Actinomadura sp. 7K534 | reverse complement strand
CGCCCCGCCGCCGCTCCCGCGCTCGCCCTCGAATCCCAGGAGCAGCGACCCGCCGCGCCCGACACGCCATTCACTGGTGTTGACCGCGGTGACCCGCATCGGGTCGCCGTCGTCGTCGTACTCGACATGGAGGACGTTGCCGCCGACCCGTTCCCAGGTGAGGTCATAGCCCGCGCCCACCACCGGCTGGGGCGCCATCTCCAGGCCGATCCGGGCCGTGTCGGTGTCGGTGGCCGCGTAGTACTCGCCATGGACGCGGGTCCCGTCGGCCTCGATGGCCTCCGAGGTGCCCAGCAGCCTGGTCTCCTCGTGCCGGAGCGAGCCGCTCAGCCCCGTGCCGGCGTCCTCGCTCCCCACCGACCCGTCGACCTCGACGAACGCGCTGGTGCCGTCCGCGTTGATGATCGTCGCGGGGAGGCCCATCTCGCCGGCGACCTGGAGCGGCAGGTCCTCGAACTCGGCCATGGCGTCCTCGTCGGCCGCCATCTCGAAGTACCCGCCGTGGTCGTCGATCATGTCGAGGCCCCGCCTCCGGTAGGCCTCCTCGTACTCCTCCAGCTCCCGCCGGTTCCGGGTGACGACCTGCCGCTGGTCCTCTCCCGTCCACAGGACGCCCCCGCCGACGC
>NZ_SMKB01000067.1:0-32640 GCF_004348575.1 Actinomadura sp. 7K534 | reverse complement strand
AAGAGACAGCTCCCGCACCACCCCCGCACATCCGCTTGCGCTGGCCGCATGTGGCGTTTTCGTTCATGCCTTTGGTCACACGGCGTCTCACCTCGCAGGACGTCCGTTCTGGCCCGTACGCCTTACCTGGACGTCGCTCCGCTCCGTGCGCGTCCGTCCCGCCGGTCGCTCGTTTGCTTCGTCCGCCGCGAATTTCCAGACGATTCGTGGAACTCGTCGGGTGAAAGAGTGCTCGCGCAGGTGGCGATTTGTCCTACTCTTGCCGTGAGGTGGCGTCGGCGAGCCCTGGGTAACGGTCCGATCGCGGATCGTTGGCCGGGCTTGACCTGCCTCGGGGTGAACCCTGTATACGGGTCACTCAGTTCAGTCATCGAGGCGGAGGATTCGTGGGGGAAGCGCCCGGGGCGGCGGCCGCCGGTGCACCGAACGGTGTGCTCGGCGGGACCGTGAGCCGGACCCTCACCGCGGCACGGCATGGACCCATGGGTGTGGTGCTGCGTGTCGCGGCGATGGCCGTTGCGGCCATCGGCGCGTCTTGGATCCACCGTGTCAACGACCCCGGCGTGCTCTGTCCCCTTCGGGCGCTCACCGGAATCCCGTGCCCCCTCTGCGGGAGCACCACCGTGTTCATCGAACTCGGCTCGGGCCGTCCCGCCCAGGCCGTGCTGGCGAACCCGGTGGCCCTGGTCGGCGCGATCGCCGTGGCGCTCGCACCGCTCGGGCCGGGAGGACGGTGGTGGGCACTCCAGCCGAAGACCCGTGCCTGGATGCTCGGCACCGCCCTACTGGGGTCGGAGCTGTGGCAGCTCGTCCGGTTCGGTGTTCTGCGCGTTTGAGCCGCGGTCGATCCTCGGTCAGACTTGCGGAGCCCACCGGGTCCGGCGGGCGTCACACAACCACAGGGTCAATCAATAAGGAGCAAGTGTGGGCAACCCCTACGACCCGTACGGTCAGCAGCCGGGCTACGGGCAGCAACAGCCCGGGTACGGCCAGCAGCCCCCGGCCCAGCCCGGTTACGGCCAGCAGCCGGCGCAGCCCGGTTACGGCCAGCAGCCCGGCTACGGCCAGCAGCCGCCCGCGCAGCCGGGGTACGGCCAGCAGCCCCCGGCGCAGCCCGGGTACGGCCAGCAGCCCCCCGCGCAGCACGGCTACGGCGCCCAGACGGCGCCCCCCGCCCAGGGCTACCAGCAGGAGGTGCACCACCACCACTACGGCTCGACCGGCCAGCTGGCCGAGTGGGGCTCGCGTGCCGGTGGCTACATCATCGACTACCTCATCGTCGTCGCCCCGTTCTTCGTGCTGTACCTGATCGGCAGCCTGCTCAGCGGGTCCGGCAGCGGCGGCGCGGCGGCGATCGGCGTGCTGTTCATGCTGATCGGCCTCGCCGTCTGGCTCGGCCTCTTCCTGTGGATCTGCCACCAGGAGGGCACGACCGGCCAGTCGATCGGCAAGCGGCAGATGGGCATCCGCCTGGTCGGCGCGCAGACCGGGCAGCCGATCGGCTTCGGCATGGCCGTCGTCCGCAAGATCGCGCACATCCTCGACAGCGCGCTGTGCTACCTCGGCTTCCTCTGGCCGCTGTGGGACGACCGCAAGCAGACGTTCGCCGACAAGGTGTGCAACACCATCGTGGTCCGCGCCTGATAACCGGTCCATGAGAGCGGGGCGTCCCTTCGGGGGCGCCCCGCTTCCGTTTCCCGGCCTCTGCTCCCGGCCTCTGCTCCCCGGTCTAGGTCACGGCACCGTGTCGAACGCGCTGTTGCACGCGGCCACCAGCGCCCGCCGGACGGCACGGTCCAGCAGCCGCAGCGCCTCGGCGCGGCGCCGCATCTGGTCGGCGCCGAGACCGCGGTCGTCCATCTGCCGGGCGAGTTCCACGACGAGGGACAGCCGGCCCGCGAGCGCGGCGACGCGGTGGGCGCGCGGCGGGTAGCCGGGCGCGAGCGGGTGGCCGCCGCGCTCGGGGTCGCGCAGGTCGACGAGCGCGTCGGCGATCTCGGGCGGCACGCCGGCGAAGTCGTCCACGGTCAGCAGCGCCTCGGTGGCGTCCCGCATCGCAAGCGTGAGCTGCCGGTCGGCGTCCGCGAGGGACGGGACGTCGGGCAGCCCCGGGGCGGCGTCGTGCGTCGCCCAGCGGACGCCGACGTACGACGATCCGCGCCGGTCCTCGGCGGGGACGAGGCCGATCGCCCGGCCGTCCAGCACGGCGACGACGGCGGCCCCCGCGTCGATCGCCGCGCGGTTCAGCGGGGGCGGGCCGGTCAGGCCCAGCGGGTCGCCGGGCTCGGGCAGTGCCAGCCGCAGCGCGGTCATCCCGCCGACGCGCAGGTCGCCGAGCCCGCGGCGCAGCGTCACCTCGGCGGGCTCGCCGCCCAGGATCTGCGGGCCCGCGCTCTCCTCGACCGCGTCCACCGCCTCGTCCAGGCCGACGTGCCCGGTCAGCCAGGCGTTCCCCCAGGAGACCAGCGCTGTCGCGGCGGCGGCTCTCATACGTTCTTGCTCATTCGCTTTCCCAACACTCCCGTACGAGCATGCGATCCACCATAAGCGTTCGCGAGGCCGTTGCCGCCGTACGTAAGCAACCTCTTGCGCCAGGGGTGCATAGCGGAACCGTCGTTCCGGTGGGGAGGCGGGAGGCGCCCGGCGCCCCGGATCACATAGGTTCTTGTCTGAGGTTCGGGACCACCGGATGGGAGACGAAGGCGCGCGATGGCCGGCGAAGTGCTTCAGCTCCGCGGAGTCGGGGTCAGGCGCGGCGGGGCGACCCTGCTGCGCGATGTGACGTGGACGGTGAGCGAGGGCGAGCGCTGGGTCGTGCTGGGCCCGAACGGGGCGGGGAAGACGACGCTGCTCCAGATCGCCGCCGCGATGCTGCACCCCACCGAGGGCAAGGCGGTGATCCTCGAAGAGGAGCTGGGCCGCACGGACGTCTTCGAGCTGCGCCCCCGCATCGGGCTGGCGAGCTCGTCGGTCGCCCAGAAGATACCGACCGGGGAACGCGTCGTGGACCTGGTGCTGACCGCCTCGTACGCGATCCTGGGGCGCTGGCAGGAGGAGTACGACTCGACCGACGTGAGCCGCGCGGTCTCGCTGCTGGAGGCCCTCGGCTGCGCCGACCTGATGCGCCGCACGTTCGAGACGCTGTCCGAGGGCGAGCGCAAGCGCGTCCAGATCGCCCGCGCGCTCATGCCCGACCCCGAGCTGCTGCTGCTGGACGAGCCCGCCGCGGGCCTCGACCTCGGCGGCCGGGAGGAGCTGGTGGCCCGGCTGGCGGCCTTCGCCGACGACCCGGCCGCGCCCACGATGGCGATGGTCACGCACCACGTGGAGGAGGTCCCGGAGGGCTTCACCCACGCCATGCTGCTCCGCGGCGGTGAGATCGTCGCGCAGGGGAAGGTGGACGAGGTGTTCACCGCCGAGCACCTGTCGGACACCTTCGGGCTCCCGCTCACCGTGGAGCGCCAGAACGGCCGCTGGTACGCCCGCGCCGTCCGGTGAGCCGGAGCGGACAGCCCGGATCGGTCGTTTCGGGCACCCCGGTTTCCGGGCCTACCTGCACGGTTCTCTACCATCGTGAGGCTGTTGTCGGCTTTATGACCGAGTAGGTGCGGGTGGACGTCTTCGACGCGATCGCGGTGCTGGCCGCCGGGATCGCCGCCGGCGGGATCAACGCGGTCGTGGGCTCCGGCACGCTGATCACGTTCCCGACCCTGCTCGCGCTCGGCTACCCGCCGGTCGTGGCGAACGTGTCCAACAACCTCGGCCTGGTGAGCGGCAACGTCAGCGGTGCGTACGGGTACCGCGAGGAGCTGCGGGGGCAGCGCCGCCGGCTGGTGCGGATGGGCAGCGCCTCGTTCGCCGGCGCGGTCACCGGCGGCCTCCTGCTGCTGACGCTGCCGCCCGAGGCGTTCGCCGTCATCGTGCCGGTGCTGATCTTCATCGCGCTGGTGCTGGTGGTCGTCCAGCCGAGGCTCCAGGCGTGGATGCGGGAACGCCGCGACGGGCGGGAGCGGCACCGTCCGGAGGGCGGCCCCGGCCTGTGGATCGGCGTCTTCGGCACCGGCGTGTACGGCGGCTACTTCGGCGCCGCGCAGGGGATCGTGCTGATCGCGCTGCTGGGGATCGCGCTGGACGACGACCTGCAGCGGCTCAACGGCGCCAAGAACGCGATGGTGTCCATCGTCAACGGCACGGCCGCGCTGCTGTTCATCGGGATGTGGCTGCTCGGCGAGACCGAGATCAGCTGGTGGGCGGTGCTGCTGATCGCGGTCGGCTCGACGATCGGCGGGCTGCTCGGCGCCAGGCTCGCGCGCAGGATCCCGCCGCTGGTGCTGCGCGGGGTGATCGTGGCGGTGGGACTGGCCGCGATCGCCCAGCTCCTGTTCGGCTGATCCGCGTCCGCGGCGGGATTGCCGGGGGCCGTTCCCGGGTACATATCGAACATCCGTTCGGATGCTGCAGGGGGTGCCCATGAAGGGTGACTGGGTCGAGATCGTGGTGGACGTCGGCGGATCCGCGACCAGGACCTACGAGGTCGCCGCCACCCGCGCCGGGCGCCGCGTGGAGATCGGCAATCGGCGCGGGGTGGTGGAGGTCAGCGAGGTGACCCGCACGGGCACCGCGATCCGCACGGCCCGGTTCATGTCCAACCGGGTGCTGGCCCTGGTGGAGCACCCCGTGGCCGACGAGAAGGGCGAGCGGTCCGGAGACGGGCGCGGAAACGGGCGCGGAGACGGGCGCGGAAACGGGCGCGGCGAGGCGGGCGGCTAGCGGAAGTCGGCCTTGCGGATCATGCAGTGGACGCCCTTGATCCCGTCGACCACCTGGCTGATCTCGAAGTCGGCGGCGCCGCTGAGGTAGGCGAGGGCGGTGTGCCGGGGCATCTCCTGCGTCGCAGACAGGAAGCCGACCGCGGCCCGCACGGCGCGGCGCACGGCCTCGTCGAGGTCCTCGTGCAGGCCGAGCGGCAGCCAGTGCGTGGCGGTCTCGGCGAAGGGCTCGTCCAGCATGCCGAGGAGGGCGGACGCCTCCGCGCGCGGAATCACCGTCAGCCGCAGCGTCGCGCGCAGCGGCGCCTCCAGGGCGGTGAGCGCGACCTCCCCGTTCCCCTGGGCGTAGTGCGGGTCCCCGGTGTAGAAGCCGGCACCGGGCACGTGGACGGGCAGGTAGAGCGACGAGCCGACCTGGAGTTCGTTGATGTCGAGGTTGCCGCCGTGGCTGCCCGGCGGGACCGAGTGGACGGGGTCGGCGGTGTCGGCCGCGACTCCCATCAGCCCGAGGAAGGGCTTGAGCGGGAAGCGTGCGGCGCGTCCGCCGCCGTACGGGAGCGTCCCGTGCAGCCGCCCGGCCTCCTCGACGACCTCGACGAACTCGCACACGCTGTTGTAGGCGCGGACGCCGCCGTCCTCGCCGGGGCCGCTGTCGGGGGCGGTCTCGGGGAACTCGCCGGGCAGCGCCCCGTATCCGTGCCTGCTGCTGATGAAGCCGTACGGCGCCCGGATCAGCAGGCTCAGCGTCTCGACGCGCAGCATGTCGCCGGGCTCCGCGCCGGCCACCTCGATCGGGCCGGTGACGACGTGCGGGCCGTCCTCGTCGTAGTCGTGGGCGACTCCGGAAGCGGCCAGGTCGCGGGCGTCGGCGAGCACCTCCCCGGCGGGGACGCCGAATCCCGCGAGGTACGTGACCGGGTCGCGGCCCTGGTCCTCCAGGATGCCCTCGTGGCTGAGCGTGTCGATGGTGACGGTGTCGCCGGACGCGACCCGCAGCACCGGGGGCCGGTCCCGGTTCGGGAGCCGGCCCCACAGGCAGGTCTCGGGGGTGGTCGGGAGGTAGTGCGCGCCGTCGATCCGGCCTTCTTTGGGCTGAAGCATGTCCGAATGCTCGCCGCCGGGTGGTGCGGCACCGTTCCGAGACCGTTAACCGCGTGTAAAACCTGCATCATCCGAGATGGTGTCTCGTATAGGCGCTACAGGTCGAGCACCAGGCGAGACGAGGTGCAGCGGCCCACGCAGATCATCATGGTCCTGCCCGCGGCCCGCTCCTCCTCGGTGAGCAGCGAGTCCCGGTGCTCGGGCTCGCCGGCCAGGACGCGCGTCTCGCACGCCCCGCAGTAGCCCTTCTCGCAGTCGTACGACAGGCCGGGCACCGCCTCCTGGACGACCTCGATGAGCCGCCGGTCGGCGGGGACGCGCAGCGTGGCGCCCGTCCGCGCGAGGTGGACGTCGAACTCGGTGTTCAGCGCCGGGTCGAACGCCACCTCCAGCGAGTCGTCGCCGGTGAAGCGCTCGACGTGCAGGCGGGGGCGGATCCCCAGCTCGTCGCAGACGCCCTCCGCCGCGGCGATCATCCCGGTGGGGCCGCAGCAGTAGACGGCGGCGTCCGGTCCGGCCTCCGCGAGGATCGCCTTCAGGTCCGGGACGCCGGCCTCGTCCTGGGGCAGCACCCGGAGCCGGTCGCCGGCGAGGGCGGCGAGCTCGTCCAGGAACGCCATCGTGGCGCGGGTGCGGCCGCCGTACACGACGCGGAAGCCGGCTCCCCGCGCGGCCGCCGCGCGGACCATGGCCAGAATGGGCGTGACGCCGATCCCGCCCGCGAGGAACAGGTAGGACGGTGCGTCCACGAGCGGGAAGTGGTTGCGCGGGCCGCGCACGCCGAACGTGACGCCCTCGCGTGCGAGCGCGTGCACCTCCTCCGAGCCGCCCCGGCCGTCCGGCTCGCGCAGCACGGCGATGCGGTAGCGCGTGCGGTCGTCCGGGTCGCCGCACAGCGAGTACTGGCGCACCCGGCCGGACGGAAGCCGCAGCTCAAGGTGCGCGCCGGGCTCCCACGCGGGGGTCTCCGCGCCGTCGGGCCGCGCCAGCGTCAGGGCGAGCACGCCGTCGGCCGCGGGCTCGGCGCGCGTCACGGTCAGGTCGTAGGCGGTGCCGAGCGGGGAAGCGGCCACCGACGTGCCGGTGGCGCGCGGACCCGGGGTGAAGACGGCCGGGATCGCGTCCCAGCCCTTCTGGTTGCCGTTGGTCGGGTACCCGACGAGGCCGTCCTCCAGTACGCGGAAGTCCGGGAGACGGGTCAGGACCTGCGTCATCATCTCCCGGAACATCGCCCTGGCCAGGTGCGCCCCGGCGCAGCGGTGCGAGCCGATCCCGAAGCTGAGGTGCCGGGACGCGTCGCGGTCGAGCCGGATCTCCTCGGGCTCGGGGAACACGGCGGGGTCGTGGTTGGCGGCCACCCACGGGATCAGGACGCGCTCGCCGGCCTTGACCGGGCAGCCGCCGATCTCGACGTCGTCCAGCGCGGTGCGGGCCATCGACTGCGACGGCGCGAACGCCCGCAGGAACTCCTCGGTGGCGCGCTCCAGCAGGTCGGGGGACTCGATGAGGCGCTGCCGCTGCTCGGGATTGCGGCTCAGGTGGACGAGCGTCGACCCGGTCAGCGAGGTGGTGGTGTCGACGCCGCCCGCGATGAGCAGGCCGATCACCGAGACCAGCTCGTCCTCGCCGAACGGCTCGCCGTGCTCGTCGCGCGCGCCGACGAGGGCGCTGACCGCGTCCTCGGCGGGCTCGGCGCGGCGGTCGCGGATCAGCTCGCGGATGCGCCGCTCCATGTAGGCGAGGCCCTCGGCGCCCCGCTGCGCGCGCTCGCTGCCGGCGGGGGCGGCGAAGATGTCGTGCACCGGCCCGGCGAGCCTCGCCCAGTCCTCCTCGGGGAAGCCCAGCCAGTCGAGGGTGACGGCGGCGGGGACCGGGTTGGTCAGGTCGCGGACGAAGTCGGCCGAGCCCAGCTCGATGAACGCGTCCACGGCCCGCGCTGCGTGCCGGGCGATCATCGGGCGCAGCCGCTCGACCGCCGCCGGGGTGAGCAGCGGGTTGATCAGGTCGCGGTAGCCGGTGGCGCGGGGCGGGTCGAGCTCGATCGGGTACTGCTCCAGGCCCGGCCCGCTCGGGATGACGATCGCGACGCCGTCCACGCCGGTCGCCTCGCGCGCGGAGGAGAACGCCTCGTCGTCCCGGGCGATCCGCGCGACGTCGGCGTACCGCGTCGTGTAGACGAACCCGCCGTGCGCCGAGGTGCGCCCGACGGGGCACCCCTCCCGGTACGCCGCGTAGTACGCGACCGGGTCGGCGTTGCATTCGTCCGAGTGGTGGTCGAACTGCTCCTGCTGTGTCATCTGCTGCTGCGTCATGTGCGCGACTCCAGGTGCCGCATGGCTTCCGCGCGGTGTTGCCCAGCCGCGCCTCTGGGAACTTCGGGGGCCGGCCTCGCAGACCGGCCTCGGGGACGGCCTCGCGGTCAGAAGGTCAGGACGGCCTTGCCGACCGTCCCGCTCTTCGCCGCGTCGACGGCGTCGCCGATCCGCTCGAACGGGAAGCGCGCCACGATCTCGTGCACCGGGAACCGGCCCGCGGCGTGCAGCCGCAGCAGCTCGGGCACGAAGACCTGCGGGATCGCGCCGCCGCCGATGATGCCGGTGATCGTGCGGCCGTTGAGGACGCTGCGCCAGTCGAAGCTCATCTCCGCGCTCGGCCCGACGCCGATCACGCCGCAGTGGCCGAGCGGGGCGAGGGCCTCCACGCCGGTGCGGAGCACGTCCGCGCGGCCGGTGGTCTCCAGGACGAAGTCGAACCCGTCCGGGGCGATCGAGCGCAGCTCCTCGGCGGCGCCCTCGCCCCCGGTCACGCCGTGGGTGGCGCCGAGGGAGCGGGCCGTGGCCAGCCGCTCGGCGTTGAGGTCCACGACGGCGACGGTGGTGCAGCCGCTGAGCGCCGCCGCGAGGACGGACGCGATGCCCACCGACCCCGCGCCGAAGATCGCGATCGACGACCCGGGGGAGGGCCGCAGCACGTTGAGCACGCCGCCCGCGCCGGTCTGGAAGCCGCAGCCGAACGGCCCGGCCAGGGTGAGGTCGGCGTCCTTGCCGATCGGCACGACGGCCCGCTCGGGCGCGACCACGTGGTCGGCGAACGCCGACTGGCCGAGGAAGTGCGCGTTGATCTCGGTGCCGCCGAGCGAGACGGCCGAGGACCCGTCGGGTCGCCGCCCGCTGAAGTTGAGCGCGTCGAACCGCAGGCAGTAGCCGGGCGAACCGGTCAGGCAGGGCCGGCAGCGCCCGCACGAGGTGAAGGACAGGGCCACGTGGTCGCCCGGCGCCACGGACGTGACCCGGTCGCCGACCCGCTCCACGATGCCGGCGCCCTCGTGCCCGAGCACGGCGGGCGCCTCGAAGAACGTCGCGAACTCAAGGTCGGTCGCGCAGATGCCGACCGCGCTGAGCCGGACCAGGACCTCGTCCGGGCGGGGCGGGCCGAGTTCCACGTCCCGCAGGGCCAGGGGCTCCCCGGGACGGTCCAGTACGGCGGCGGTGACCCGCATGCGGCCTCCCAACGTTCATTTCATAAAGAGATATGGCATCTTGACATGCGGGATAATTCCGGTCAAGGATTCCGGTATGTCCGCACTTGAGATTCCGGTCGCCCGCCAGCTGATCGACGGAGCCTGGGTCCCCGCCGCTGACCAGGGAGAACTCCCGGTCCTGGACCCGGCGAACAGCAAGGTTATCCAGCAAATCGCGCGCGGCGGCCAGGCCGACGTGGACGCCGCCGTCGCCGCGGCCCGGCGCGCGTTCCCCGGCTGGGCCGCGACCTCGCCCACCGAGCGCGGCGCGCTGCTGGGCCGCTGGGCCGCGCTGGTCATGGAGCGCGTCGAGGACCTCGCCCGGGCCGAGGCCCGCGACGTCGGCAAGCCGCTGTCCGGCGGGCGGATGAACGCGTTCATCGCGCAGGGGATCATCGACTACTTCGCCGGCGCCGCCGACAAGCTCACCGGCGTCACGCTGCCCACCCGCACGCCCGACTACCTCGGGTTCACGATCCCGGAGCCGTGGGGCGTGTGCGCGGTGACGCTTCCGTGGAACGTTCCGACCCTGCTGTCGGCGGCCAACGTGGCGCCCGCGCTCGCGGCTGGCAACACGGTCGTGCTCAAGCCGTCGGAGGTCGCCCCGCTCGGCCCGCTGGCGCTGGCGGAGCTGGCCCGCGAGGCCGGCCTGCCGCCCGGGGTGTTCAACGTCGTCACCGGGCTCGGCGCGGAGGCGGGCCAGGCGCTCACCTCCCACCCGGACATCGACCACATCAGCTTCGTCGGCTCCACCGCGACCGGCAGCGCGGTGATGCGCGCCGCGTCCGAGAACCTGGTGCCGGTCAAGCTGGAGCTGGGCGGCAAGTCGCCCAACGTCGTGTTCGCCGACGCCGACCTCGACGTGGCCATCCCGGCGATCGTCGGCTCGATCACCGAGAACGCGGGCCAGAACTGCTACGCGGGCTCGCGGCTCCTGGTCGAGGAGTCGATCCGCGACGAGGTGACCGAGCGCGTCGCGGCGGGCATGCGCGCCGTCCGGCTCGGTACCTGGGACCAGGACCTCGACATGGGGCCGCTGGTCAGCCGAGAGCAGCGGGAGCGCGTGCTCGGCTTCCTGGAGGAGGCGCCCGGCGAGGGCGCGCGCGTCGTCACCGGCGGCGCGAAGGCCGAGGTGCCGGACGAGGGCTGGTTCGTGGCGCCGACCGTCCTGGACCGGGTGGACCGGGGGATGCGGGTCGTGCGCGAGGAGGTCTTCGGGCCGGTGCTCGCGATCCAGGGCTTCACCGGGACCGCGCAGGCCGTCGAGATGATGAACGACACCGACTTCGGGCTGCTGGCCTGCATCTGGACCGACGACGTGTCGCGGGCGCTCCGCGCGGCCAAGGAGGTGCGGGCCGGGCAGGTCGCCGTGAACCAGTTCCACGACGCGGGCGTCATCGGCTTCCCGTTCAACATGCAGAAGGACAGCGGGTTCAGCGCGGGCGGCGGATACGCGGCGCTGCGCGAGTACACGCAGGAGAAGGCGGTGGCGGTGCGGCTGCTCGACCGCTGAGCCGCCCGCGCCGCGATTTCCGGCGCAGGGTGTTGACACGCCCCGTGAGCGGGGTTCAGAGTTGCCCTCACATTGCGAGTCGGTGGCTCACAATGCGAGATGACAGGAAGTGGCTGAGGGCGGAGGTCCCTGGTGAAAGCGCTGGTCCAGACGGGGTTCGGCGGCCCGGAGGTGGTGTCGCTGCGGCACATCGCCGACCCGGTCCCCGGTCCCCGTGACGTGCTGGTCCGGGTACGGGCCTGCGCGCTGAACCGGCTCGACGTCATGCAGCGCCGCGGCCCCGCGGTGCTGCCGGGCTTCCGCCTCCCGCACATCGCCGGCATGGACGTCGCCGGCCACGTCGCGGCGGCCGGGGACGAGGTCGCCGGGTACGCGCCCGGCGACCGCGTGGTGGTCGACCCGACGCACGGCTGCGGGACGTGCCCGCGCTGCGCCGCCGGGGAGCCCGGCCACTGCGCCGCCGTCCGCGTCATCGGCGGGAACACCGCCGGCGGGTTCGCCGAGTACGTGCGGGTGCCCGCCCGGCTCGTCCACCGCGTCCCCGGGCACGTCGACCTGGCCGAGGCCGCCGCGCTGCCGTCGGCGTGGAGCACCGCCTGGCGCGCCACCGTCACGGTCGGCGCGGTCGCCGCCGGCGAGACCGTGCTGGTGCAGGCCGCGGCCAGCGGCGTCAGCATCGCCGCGGTGCAGCTCGCCAAGCGCGCCGGGGCGCGGGTCGTCGCGGTCGCGGGCAGCGACGCCAAGCTCGCGCTCGCCGCCGACCTGGGCGCCGACCTGCTGCTGCACAACGACGCCGACGTCGTCGCGGCCGTGCGCCGCTTCACCGGCGGCGAGGGCGCCGACCTCGCGCTCGACCACGTCGGCGCGGCGACCTGGCAGACCTCCCTGGACTCCCTGCGCGCGGGCGGGCGCCTGGTGACGTTCGGCAACACCACCGGCGACGAGGTCACGCTCTCCCTCGCCGGCGTGTACCACCGCGGGCTGCGGGTGCTGGGCACGGGCGCCTACACCGAGGCCGAGTTCGCCGCGATGCTTGACGCGTACTTCGGCGGCGGCCTGCGGACCGTCCGGATGGCCGAGTACGGCATGGACGAGCTGCCCGCCGCGTTCGCCGCCGCCGAGTCGCGGGCGGCCATCGGCAAGATCCTGGTCCGCCCATGAGCGGGCCGAACCTGACCGGGCCGAACGGGTCCCCGCTCCTGGTCACCGGCGGGACGGTCGTCACGATGGCGCCCGGACGCGAGGTCGTCACGGACGCCACCGTCGCGGTCGAGGACGGGCGCATCGCCGGCATCGGCGCCTACGGGACGCTCCGCGCGGCCCACCCCGGCGCCGCGGAACTCGACGCGACCGGCTGCGTCGTGATCCCCGGCCTGGTCAACGCCCACCAGCACTGCACCGTGGACCCGCTGATCCGCAGCGTGATCCCCGACGACATCGACGCCCAGGAGGCGATCTTCGGCTGGGCGGTGCCGCTGCACGGGCGCGTCACCGGTGACGACGACGAGCTGTCGGCGACGCTGACCGCCGCCGAGTCGCTGCTGCGCGGGGTCACCACCGTCCTGGAGGCGGGCACCGTGGCGCACCCCGGCCGGGTCGCCGCGGGGCTGGAGGCGGCCGGGATCCGGGGACGGGTCGGCGGCTGGGGCTGGGACGCCCCGGGCGTGCCGCACTCGCTGCCCGCCGCCGAGGCCCTCGCCCGCCAGGAGGAGATCGTCCGGAGCCTCCCCGCCGCGGGACGGGTGACCGGATGGATCACGCTGGTCGGCCACGACCTGGTGAGCGACGAGCTGTTCACCGGCGCCGCCGAGCTCGCCGAGCGCCTCGGCACCACGATGACCTTCCACATGTCGCCCGGACCCGGCGACGCCGAGTCGTACCTGCGGCGCACCGGCGTCCGCCCGCTCGTCCACCTGCGCGAGCTGGGCGTGCTGGGGCCGCGGCTGGTCCTCGGCCACGCCGTGTGGCTCGACGACGCCGAGGTCGAGGCCGTCCTCGCGACCCGCACCGCCGTGGCGTCGTGCCCGGGCGCGTACCTGCGGCTCGGCCAGGGCTACACGCGGGCCGGGCGGCACGGCGAGCTGGTCCGCCGCGGCGGCCGCGTCGCGCTCGGCTGCGACGCCCACAACGCCGGCGACGCACCCGACGTGCTGCGCGCGGCCGGGCTGCTGGCCGGCCTGGAGAACGACCGGGGCACCTGGCCGCTGCGCGCCGACGAGGCGTTCGCACTGGCCACGTGCGCCGGTGCCGAGGCCGTCGGCCTCGGCGACCTGATCGGGTCGATCGAGGTCGGCAAGGCCGCCGACCTCGTCGTGCTCGACGCGCACGACCCGGCCTGGACGCCGCCCGGCGACCTGGCCACGCACCTGGTGTGGGGTGCACCCGGCCACACCGTCCGCGACGTCCTGGTCGACGGGAAGGCGGTCGTCCGCGACCGCCGGATCACGACCGTCGACACAGCGGAGCTCCGCCGGGAGGCGGAGTCGCGGTCGGCCGCGCTGCTGCGCGCGGCCGGACTGCGGATCCCCCGCCGCTGGCCGGTGGTCACCGCCACCGGCAGACCCAGCTCCCGCAACCTGCTCGTCTCATCGTCCGATCGGAAGGACCCCTGAGGTGAAGAACCGTAGAACGGTACGGATCGCGAGCGCGGCCGTCGCGTGCGCCACCCTGCTCGCCCTCGCCGGCTGCGCCGACAGCGACGCCACCGCCAACCAAGGCGCCTCCTCCGGCGCCGCCGGCGGCGTCGTGCCGAACGCCGACGTCAACGGCGACGGCAAGGTCGTCATCGGCGTGCTCAGCCCCGGCGACATCAACGACAACGGCTACTACGAGAGCTTCGTGACCAGCGCCGACGCGTTCGCCAAGGAGAAGGGCTGGGAGATCATCAAGCGCGGCAGCGTCCCGGAGAGCGAGGCGCTGAGCGCCGCCCGCGCGCTGTGCCAGCAGAAGGTCGACATGATCGCGCTCGGCGCCTCCGAGCTCAAGGACGCCATCCCCGCCTCGGAGGAGGCGGTGTGCGAGAAGACCGCGTGGTACGTCCCGAGCTCCGGCAACGTCGAGCAGACGCCCCGGATCATGCTGTCCACCGACGACCCCGCGCAGAGCATCCTGTCCGCCGGCTACGCGACCGGCGTCCTGATGCAGCAGCGCAACACCAAGAAGGCGGCCTTCGTGGCCGGCATGGAGGTCGACTTCAACATCAACGCCTCCAAGGCGTTCCAGGCGGGCATCAAGTCGGTGATCCCGGACGCGAACATCACCACCACCTACGCGGGCGACCAGGACGACGCCGCCAAGGCCAAGGAAGCGGTGCAGGCGCAGATCGACCAGGGCGTCGGGGCCGTGTACCCGTACCTCGGCGGCTCGACCGACGCCGCGACCAAGCTCGCCAACACCAAGAAGCTCATCACGCTGACCCCGGGCACCGACCGGTGCGACTCGACCGACCCGAAGTTCGACCTGTCGGTGCTGTTCAGCCCCGGTGACTACTTCGCCGAGGCGCTGAAGCTGTTCGCCGACGGCAAGCTCGAAATGGGCGTGCAGAAGGTCTGGACGATCGGCAAGGACCCGTACCCCACGGTCAAGCTCTGCGGCGACAACCCCGAGGCGAAGCAGAAGATCGACCAGTTCATGGAGGACATCGCGAGCGGGAAGATCGACGCCTCCGCGGAAGTGGAGAGGCTCGGTAAGTGACATGACCGATCGTGACGGCCTCCCCGGCGACGGCCTCGGTCACCACGGCGGGGCTCGGGCGCCCGCGCTGGAACTGCGCGGGATCTGCAAGTCCTACGGGCCGGTCGTGGCCTGCGACGCGGTGGACCTGACCGTCCACCGCGGCGAGATCCACGGCCTGCTCGGCGAGAACGGCGCGGGCAAGTCCACGCTGATGAAGGTCCTGCTCGGCCTCGTCCGGCGCGACACGGGATCCATCCGGCACGACGGCCGCCCGGTCGACGTCGCGGGGCCGCAGGAGGCGATCGCGCTCGGCATCGGCATGGTGCACCAGCACTTCAGCCTCGTCGAGCCGCTCACCGTCTGGGAGAACGTCACTCTCGGCGACACGGGCAAGGTCGACCGGGCACGGGCGTGCGAGCAGGTCACGGAGGTCGGTGCCCGGTACGGGCTGCCGATCGACCCGCTCGCCCCCGTGTCCCGGCTGTCGGCCGGGGAGCGGCAGCGGGTCGAGCTGATCAAGTGCCTGCGCCGCGACCCCTCCGTCCTCGTCCTGGACGAGCCCACCTCGGTGCTCACCCAGGCCGAGTCGGCGGAGCTGTTCGGCGTGCTGCGCGAGGTCGTCGCCGGCGAGGACCGCGCGGTGATCCTGATCAGCCACAAGCTGGCGGAGATCACCACGGCCACCGACCGGGTGACCGTGCTGCGCCGGGGGCGGGTCGCGTTCCACAGCGTGACCGCGGAGACCAGCGCGCAGGAACTGGCCCGGCAGATGGTCGGCCGGGACGTCTCGCTGCGCGCCGAGGCCGCCGCCCTCGGCATGCTGCCGGTGGAGCGCCGCGGCGGCCGTAAGCAGGAGGAGGCGCCGGAACCCGGCGTTGAGCCCGCGCTCCGGCTGTCCGGCGTCACCGTCCGGTCCGACGGCGTCCCGCTGCTCGACGACTTCAGCCTGGAGGTCGCGCCCGGCGAGATCCTCGGGCTGTACGGCGTGGAGGGCAACGGCCAGGCGACGCTGGGCGACCTGCTGTCCGGCCTGGTCGAGCCCGCCGCCGGGACGATCGAGGTCGGCGGGACGCCGGTCGACCCGGCCAAGCCGGGCGCGCTGCACACGGCCGGCCTCGGCATCATCCCCGAGGACCGGCACGCCTCCGGCGTCGTCCTCGACATGAGCGTCGCGGACAACCTGGTGATGAAGTCCCTCGAAGGCGTCAGCGGCCGGCTGCTGATCGACCGCCGGAAGACCCACGAGCTGGCCCGGCGGCTGGCGACCGAGTTCAACATCATCACCTCGTCGCTGGACAACCCCGTCCGCAGCCTGTCGGGCGGGAACCAGCAGCGGGTGGTCCTCGCCAGGGAGATGTCGGCGAACCCGTCGGTCCTGATCGCCGCCCAGCCCACCCACGGGCTGGACGTCGGCGCCATCGAGGACATGTACCTGCGCCTGCGCAAGGCGGCGTCGAGCGGCGTGGCGGTCCTGCTCATCAGCACCGAGCTGGAGGAGGTCATGGCCCTGTCCTCGCGCATCGCGGTCATCTCCGGCGGCCGCATAGCGGGCCTCCTCCCCACCGCCGAAGCCACCGCCGAACGCCTCGGCATGCTCGTGGGAGGGGTGGCCGCGTGACCGGAGGGCACGGCGTGAACGACGCCGACCGGATGGGGCGGCGGCTCGCCGCCGCCTTGAACCCCGGGCCCGGTGGGGTCCAGGTGGCCCTGGCCACGGCGGTCGCGGTCGCGCTGGCACTGGCGTTCTCGTCGGTGCTGGTCGCGCTGACCGGAGGGTCGCCGGGCGGGGCCGTGAAGGCGCTGTACGACGGCAGTCTGGCGAACTCGTCGGCGATCAGCTCGACGCTGCTGTACGCGGCGCCGCTGCTGCTGGTCGCGGTCGGGACGTGCGTGTGCGTCCGCGCCGGCGTGTTCAACCTCGGCCAGGAGGGCCAGGTGCTCATCGGCGCGCTGGCCGGGGCCGCGGTCGGGCTGCGGCTGGCCGTGCCGGGGCCGGCGCTGCTGGTGATCGCGATGGTCGCGGCTGCGCTGGCGGGCGGGGCGTGGGCCGGGATCAGCTCGCTGATGCACCGGTTCCGCGGCGTCAACATCGTGGTGAGCACGCTGCTGATGACGTTCCTCGCGCAGCAGCTCGTCTCGTTCGCGGTCAACACCGAGTGGCTGCTGCAGGAGACGCGGCGCGGCGGCGCGACCGTCTCGCCGCAGTCCAACCGGCTGCCGGAGAACGGCCTGCTGGGCTCGTTCGGCGAGTACCCGGGGCTGCAGATCAACGGCGGTCTGCTCCTCGCGCTGCTCGCGGCGGTGGTCATCGCGGTGCTGATCGCGCGCAGCCGGTGGGGTTTCCGGCTGACGATGCTCGGCCTGAACCCGCGGGCGGCACGGCACGCCGGGGTGCGCGTCGCGGCGCTCAGCGGCACCGCGCTCGCGGTGTCGGGCGCGTTCGCGGGCCTGGCCGGAGCGGTCCTGCTGACCAGCCCGGTCGGCACCAACCGGCTGCAGCAGGGCCTGTCCAACAACATCGGCTGGGACGGGCTGCTGGTGGCGCTGGTCGCCCGCAACCGCCCGCTGGCGGCGATCCCGGTCGCGCTGCTGTTCGGTGTGCTGCGTTCCGGGGGCGGGTTCCTGGCGTCGACCGGTGTCCCGCACTTCCTGGTGGACGTGGTCAAGTCGCTGCTGGTGCTCGCGTTCGTCGTCCCGCCCGTGCTGACCGAGGCGCTGCGCCGCCGGCGCGCGGGCCGCGGGGCGGGGACCGACGCGGACGTCCCGGCAGCCGAGCCCAAGGAGGCGGTGGCGTCATGAGCGCCGCGGACAACATCTCCACGATCCTCGCCAGCGGCGCCCGGCTGACGGTGCCGCTCGCGTTCGCGGCCTGCGGGGAGTACCTCGCGGAGCGGGCCGGGACGGTGAACATCTCCGTCGAGGCGATGATGCTGGGCGGGGCGTTCGGCGCGGTCGCCGGCGCGTCCGTGACCGGCAGCGCCTCGTCAGGGCTCGTCGTCGGGATGCTGGTCGGCCTGTTCATCGGGTTCGTGCACGGCAACCTGTCGCACCGCGCCGCGGTGAACACGTTCGTGGTCGGCCTCGTCCTCAACACGCTGGTGCTGGGGCTGACGAGCTACCTGATCGTCACCGGGACGTTCACCGGCCACCAGGTGTGGCAGGTCAGCGTGCCGGTGCTGCGCGACATCCCGATCGTCGGGCAGGTGCTGTTCGTCGAGCGGTGGCCGGTCTACCTGCTGATCGCCGTGGTCCCGCTGACGTGGTGGCTGGTCGAGCGCAGCCGCTGGGGCCTGGAGCTGCGGGCGGTCGGCGAGGATCCGCAGGCCGCGGACGTGACCGGCATCGACGTGAACGCGCGGCGCCGCCAGGCGCTGCTGTGGTGCGGGCTGCTGGCCGGGCTCGGCGGCGCGTACCTGGCGGTGGGCGAGGTCGGCTCGTTCAGCCAGAACATGACCGCGGGCCGCGGGTTCATCGTGATCGCCGCGGTGATCTTCGGGGCGTGGCGGCTGGGCCGCACGCTGCTCGGCTGCGCGCTGTTCGGGCTCGCCGACGCGATGCGGCTGGCGCTGCCCGCGCTGGGCGTCTCGCTGAACTCGCAGCTGCTGATCGTCGCCCCCTATCTGCTGGCGCTGGTGGCCATGCTGCTGTTCGCCGCCAAGGACCGCGAGCCGCGGGCCCTGGGCAAGGCGTTCCAGCGAGGCACGGCGTGACGGGGTACGGCGTGACCTGTAAGAGCAAGCGGGCCCGGGGAACTCCGGCCCGGACGAATCCGAGGAGGACCTTGTGACCGGACTGACCGCCGCGCGCTGGACGCACGTCGCGCTGCCCAGCGGCGACCTGGACAAGTCGATCGACTTCTATACCGAGCTCACCCCGCTTGTAGTGGTCGAGCGCTTCAAGGACGCCGACGGCGAGAGCGCCTGGCTGTCCAACGAGGGGCAGGTGGAGACGCCGTTCGTGCTGGTGCTGGTGTCGTTCAACAAGGACAAGGGCAACCAGCTGGGCCTGCTGCACCCGTTCGCCCACATCGGCATCGAGGTGCCCAACCGCTCCGACGTGGACGACCTGGCCGAGCGCGCCCGCGAGCTGGGCTGCCTGCACTGGGAGCCGCGCGACATGCCGGACCCGGTCGGCTACATCTGCGCGCTGAAGGACCCGGACGGCAACGTCATCGAGATCTCCCACGACCAGAAGGTGTTCGACACCGTCAGGGCCAAGTGGGGGCGATCCTGACCGGGCGGCCGTGGCCCGTGGAGCCGGGGGCCGTCGCGCGGGTCGAGGAGCGGACCCGCGCGGCGGTGCTGCGGTACCTCGCGGCCCTCAACCGCCATGACGCCGACGCCGTCGCCGCCTGCGTGGCCGAGGGCTTCGTCAGCGAGCACACCGCGGCGGCGGGCCAGGGCGTCGTCGGCCGCGCGGCGTACCGGGAGCGGCTGGACGGCTTCCTGGCGGACTTCGCCGACCTGAAGTACGTCATGGAGGACCTGGTCGTCCGGGACGTGCGGGCGGTGCTGGCGTACTCGATGTCGTTCCGGCTCGTCTCGGCCGGACACGCGCCGGTACGGGTCCGCGGCGTGTTCCGGCTGTGGGTGGACGCGGAGGGCCTGGTGGCGCGCCGCGTCGACTACTGGGACGGGTCCGACGTGGCGCGGCAGCTCGCCGCCGCTCCCAAAGCGGACGCCTGACCGCCCGCCGCCGAGCCGCCCGGCCGCCACCCGGTCGCGCCAGGCGGCGGCACGGTGCTGCCCGGATCATGGCGTGTTGCATTGTGAGATACCGTCTCTTATTGCTTGACAGCTCTCCATCTCGCATCGAAAGATGACGTTGTGCATGTTGTGATGACTTCGCAGGGTCTCGGCCGGCTCGAGGACGGCGCGATCGCCGTGCTCGACACCCCCTACGCCGACGCGGGCGCCCTCATCGAGGCGACCGGCTCGCTGGACGCCCTCGCCGCGGCCAAGGTCGTCCGGCGGATCCCGCTCGACGACGCAACGGGTGACGGCGCAACGGGTGACGGCGCGGCCGGCGACGGCGCCCCCGGGCCGCTGCTCGCGCCCATCCGCCCCCGCGCCCTGTGGGGCATCGGCATGAACTACCACTCGAAGGCGCGGCTGACCGGGCGCGACGTCCCGGCCGAGCCGGTGCTCTACCTGGCCGCGCCGTCGTCGGTGAGCGGGCCCGGCGCCGGCGTCCGGCTGCCGGCCGAGCAGACCGCCGAGATGGACTACGAGGCCGAGATCGCCGTCGTGATCGGCCGTACCCTCGACCACGCCGCCGAGGCCGACGCCTGGGCGGCCGTCGCCGCCGTGACCGCGGCCAACGACATGACCTGCCGCGACGTCATGAAGCGCACCGGGTGGCCCGTCCTGGCCAAGAGCTTCCCCGGCTTCACCCCGCTGGGCGCGTCGCTGCTGAGCCGGGACCGGGTCGCCGGCCCGGACGCGATCGGCGTCCGCTCCTGGGTCCGCGGCGAGCGGCGCCAGGACTCCAGCAGCGCCGACATGATCTTCCCGATCCCCGAGCTGCTGGCCCGGATCTCCCGGTACGCCGTCCTGCGCCCCGGCGACGTCGTGCTGACCGGCACGCCCGCCGGGACCGGCCAGGACCGCGGCGACTTCCTGCGGCCCGGCGACACGATCCGCGTCGAGATCGACGGCGTCCTGCCGCTCACCACCCGGGTCCGGACGTGACCCCGCGCTCCGCGCCGCCCCGCCCGGGTCGGCGCACCCGCCCTTCCCTCACCACCCGCACAGAACAGGGAGAACCTCGATGACCGAAGACAAGAAGCCCGGCTACGATCGCGTGCTCAAGGGCGGGACGGTCATCGATCCCGCGTCCGGCACGAACGCCGTGCTCGACGTCGCCGTCAACGGCACCACGATCGCGGCCGTCGGCGAGGGGCTCGCCGCGGAGGCGTCGGAGGTCATCGACTGCACCGGGCGCTGGGTGCTGCCCGGCCTGGTCGAGGGGCACACCCACATCTTCCAGTACGTGTCCGCGGTCGGCGCGCCCGCCGACGAGGCGCACCTGCGCCGCGGCGTCGTCGCCGCCGCGGACGCCGGGACGGCCGGCGCCTCCACGTTCGCCGCGTTCCGCAAGCTGGTGGTCGAGCCGTCCCCGATGCGGATCGTGAACTTCCTGAACGTGTCGGTGCTCGGCCTCATCGACTTCCGCTTCGGCGAGCTGATGAACCCCGACACGCTCGTCCCGGACGACGCGCTGGCCACCGCCGCCGAGAACCCCGACGTGGTGCGCGGCTTCAAGATCCGCCTGTCCGAGGACGTGGTCGGCGAGAACTGGCAGATGCTGCTGAAGAAGTCCCTCGACCTCGCCGAGCAGGCCGGACTGCCGCTGATGGTGCACATCGGCGAGACGTCCGAGCCGCTTCCGGTCGTGCTGGACCACCTCCGCCCCGGCGACGTCGTCGCGCACTGCTACACGGGCAAGGAGTACGGCATCCTCGACGGCGGCGCCGTGCAGCCCGCGGTGCTCGCGGCCCGCGAGCGCGGCGTCCTGTTCGACTCGGCGCACGGCAAGAGCAACCTCAGCTTCGAGGTCGCGCGGCCCGCGATCGAGAAGGGCTTCTACCCCGACGTCCTCAGCTCCGACACCAGCGCCCGCAACTGGCGCGGCCCGGTGTTCGACCTGCTGACCAGCATGTCGAAGCTCGTCGCGCTGGGCCTCCCGCTCACCGAGGCGGTCGCCCGCGCCACCGTGCGCCCGGCGCAGCTGCTCGGCCTGGAGTCCGAGGGCTACGGGCGCCTGGAGGCCGGCGGCCCCGCCCACGTCACCGTGGTCGAGGAGACCGACCCGGTCGTCCTGCCGGACGCCGCCGGCAACTCCATCACCGCGCCCCTCCTGCAGCCCGCGCTGGTCCTGCACGACGGTGCCGAGGTCGAGACCGTCCCGTGGCGCGGCCTATGACGGCTCCACAGGGTTCGCCGCGGCATTCGTCACCACGGGCCCGGCTGCGGGCGGCGCTGAAGGAGGGCCCCCGGGTCACCGGGACCTTCGTCAAGCTGCCCGCGCCGGACGTGGTGGAGGTCTGCGGCCTCGCCGGCTTCGACTTCGTCGTCGTCGACCTGGAGCATTCCGCGCTCACCGAGGCGGAGGCCATCGGGCTCGTCCGGCACGCCGAGCGCTGCGGGCTGCCGGCGCTCGTCCGGGTCCCGGAGGTCGACGCGCCGCTGATCTGCCGGCTGCTGGAGAACGGCGCCGCCGGGCTGCAGCTGTCCATGCTCGGCTCGGCGGCGCAGGCCCGCGCGCTCGTCCGGGCCACGCGGTTCGCGCCCGCCGGGGCCCGGTCGGTCAGCCTCGCCAACCGGGCCGCCGGGTTCGGGCTGCGCTCGTCCGGCGGCCTGGCGGCGTTCCTGGCCGCCGAACGCGCCGACCCGCCGCTGCTGGTCGGCCAGATCGAGACCCCGTGGTGGCGGGGCGGCGACTCCTGGGACGCGGTGACCGGCGAACTCGACGTCGTCTTCGTCGGCGGCACCGACCTCGCGGTCAGCCTGGGCGCCGCCCCGGGCGGAGACGAGCTGCGCGCGGCCGTCACCGAGATCCGGGAGGCCGCCGGACGGCAGGGCATCGCGTTCGGCGGCTGGGTCCCGTCCCTCGCCGCCGCGGACGGGCACGGGATGGCCGCCGCGCGCTACCTGGTGACGGGTTCTGACCTGCAGATTCTGGCCGCCGGACTGGAAGCGGCGGCCGGCCGAGAGGGGAACGGATGACCGACGAGGGCCGCAACGCCAAGCTCTACAACAGGGTGATCGGCTGGGCCGACATGCCGGAGACCGAGCTGCGCAAGGGGGTGCGGCGCCGGGTGTACTCCACCGACGAGGTGATGGTCGCCCACCACACCCTCGACGTCGGCATGGACCTCAACCCGCACAGCCACGACGACTTCGACCAGCTCGTCTACATCTCCGAGGGGCGCTGCAACTACTACGTCGAGGGCGTCCCGCACGAGATGACGGCCGGGACGTTCCTGCTGGTGCCCGCGGGAGCCGAGCACTACATCGAGCCGCTGGAAGAGCCGTGCGTCAACATCGACATCTTCGTGCCGCCCCGGGCGGACTTCGCGAAGTCGCTGACCTACCTGGACGACCTCTCCTGAGAGGTTCGCCCGCGGCGCGCCGCCTCCGCGAGACCCCAGCAGGGGGCGGTGCGCCGCGACCTCGCGGCCCCGCCGGTCAGGCGCCGGCTCAGGCGGTGGCCTCGGCGTGCGGTGCGCCGTTGTTGCCGAGCCGCTGCGACAGGTCCCGGGTGATCTCCAGCAGCGCCTCGGCCATCGGCGAGTCGGCCTGGCGCGGGACGTCCACCGAGGTGCCGACGATCGCCATCGTCGCGATGATGGCGTCCCCCTCGAAGACGGGCGCGGCGATCGTGTGCAGGCCGTTCTCGGACGGCGAGTTGACCGACAGCCCGTGCTCGCGGATCCAGTCGAGCTCCGCGCGCAGCTCCGGTGCGCGGCGCAGCAGCTTGCCCAGCGCCGGCACCTGGTCGGGCGGGAGGTACGCGCAGAACACCCGGCCCTGCGCGGAGGTGGCCAGGTCGAGCCGCGATCCGACGCGGACGCTGATGCGGATCAGGTGGTCGGTGTTGTCGGCCGAGCGCACCACCGTGGGGGACTCGCCGTCCCAGATGCTCAGCACGACGGTCTGCCCGGCGAGCTGGACGAGCCGGTCCATGTACGGTTCGGCGGCGGTCACGATCGGCAGCGCGGCGCGGGCCGCGGCGGCGAGCGTGAGCACCTGCGGGCCGAGGGAGTACAGCGCGGTGCGGTCGTCGTACCGGAGCAGGTTCGCGGCCCGGAGCGCCTTGGTGTACCGGTGCGCGGTCGCCTTGCTGGCGCCGAGCCGGGCGGTGATCTCGTTCAGGCTCAGATGCGGCCGGCTCACCGTGAACGAGTCCAGGATGAGCGCGGCGCGCTGCACCGTCTGGATCGAAGAGGAGCTCTCGGCCGTGGTGTCTCGTGCGGTCCTCGTCGCCATCCGTTCCTCGCTTCTGCCCGGGCCACCGGCCGCGTCGCGTGCCGTGCGGCGGCTCCGTTGCGGCATGACACGCCATCTCATCACGAGCGAGAGCGGCATGGCGGGTCATTCGCAACACCAATGGGTAAAGCGCCCAGCACGTAACGTAGCGGTAGCTTCACCACGCGCCATCTCTCACTGCGAGACGCAATCATGATGAACGTGACGCTCCTAGTCAAGCCGGTTGCGATCCATCCGTACAGCCCCTTGACATGACGAGCGAGACTGGTGAAGTCTGTACACGATGCGAGATGGTATCTCGAATTGTTGAACGATGCTGCTGATGAAGCGGCGTGGAAGGGGGTGGAGCCCGATGCCCGGACCGGATGGCACGGGACTTCCGGGGCGACTGGTCGTCGAGGACTGGGACGCGCTGACTTTCCGCGTGAATCGGGTCGCGTACCGCTCGGAAGAGGTCTTCCAGGCGGAGCGCGACCGGATATGGGCGCGCACATGGCTCTACCTGGGCCATGAGACGGAAGTCGCCACGCCCAACGACTTCAAGACGCGAACGCTCGGCGGCCGGCCGCTGATCTTCTGCCGGGACACCGACGGCAACATCCAGGCGTGGCTCAACTCCTGCCCGCACCGCGGCACCATCCTGTGCCGCGAGCGCGAGGGATCCACCAAGCTGTTCCAGTGCTTCTACCACGCGTGGACGTTCCGCAACAGCGGTGACGTGGCCGCCATCCCCGGCAAGGACGCCTACGAGGCCGCCGGCGAGGGCTTCCTCGACTCGATGCGGCTGCGCGCCGTCCCCCGGCTGGAGAGCCACGAGGGCTTCGTGTTCGTCTCGTTCGACCCCGACGTCCCGCCGCTGCTGGAGTACCTCGGCGACGCCGCGGACTACATGACGATGATCTCCCAGCAGCACGAGGCCGGCATGGAGGTCCTGCCCGGCACGCAGATGTACGGGGTGCGCGGCAACTGGAAGCTCGGCGTCGAGAACGCCATGGACGGCTACCACTTCTCGCCCACGCACAACACCTTCGTCGGCTACCTGCGCGAGACCGGCTTCGCCGTCACCGACGACGACCAGTACGCCTACAACCTCGGCAACGGCCACAGCCTGCTCGTCCTCACCGGGCACGGCGGCCGCATCAGCATGCTGTGGGAGCCGCGCTTCGGCGAGGACGAGAAGGTCCGCACCGAGGCGCACCGCGCCGAGATGGACCGCCGCCTCGGCCCCGAGCGCGCCAAGTACGTCGCGGACGAGAGCCACATCCTGTTCGTCTGGCCGAACCTGCTGCTGTTCGACCTCGAAGGGCTGTCGATCCGGCAGCTCGAACCGGTCGCGGCCGACCACACCGACGTCCGCGCCTGGCAGCTCGCCCCGCGCGGCGAGGACGCCGACACCCGCGCGCTGCGGATGAAGACGATGGTCAGCTTCGTCGGCCCCGGCGGGCTCGCCACGCCCGACGACATCGAGGCGTACGAGGCGGTGCAGCGGGGCATCGAGGCCACCGCCGCCGACACCCGCCCCGGGATGGACTACAGCGACATGTCCCGCGGCATGGTCGACGAGGTCAAGGGCGTCCAGGGCCGCTCTATCGACGAGGGCGCGATGCGCGGCTTCTGGCGGCACTGGGTCGACGCGCTCGGCGTCGAGGACGGCCTGGCGGTCAGCGGAGACCGTCCCGAGCGCTTCCTTGAGGGGAGGAACGTGCGATGACGGCACTCATCGGCGGCCGCGAGATCACCCGCGCCGACGCGGAGGACTTCCTCTACGACGAGGCGGAGATCCTCGACGCGTGGAAGTACGACGACTGGCTCGCCCTGTTCGAGCCCGGCGCCCGGTTCGAGGTGCCCGCCACCGACTGGAAGGGCGAGTCGTTCTTCGAGTCCGGCTCGTTCGTCACCGACGACTGGGACCTGCTGCGCGCCCGCGTCAAGCGGCTCAAGTCGCGCAAGGCGCACGCGGAGAACCCGCCGTCCCTGACGCACCGGATGATCTCCAACGTGCGGCTGCGCGAGGCCGACGAGCCGGGCCTGCTCCGGGTCACGGCGTCCTTCATCGTCCACCGGGCCCGCGACGGGGAGTTCGACGCCTACGTGGGGCGGTACGACCACCTGCTCGTCCCGGGCGACGAGGGCCTGCGCTTCCGGCGGCGCCGGGCGATCCTCGGCCACGAACACCTGACCGCCGGCGCCCGGCTGAGCTTCATCCTCTGAGGAAACCCTGATGATCCAACACAACCTCGCGTTCCGGTTCCGCGAGGACGCGCCGGCGGAGGCCGTCGAGTCCATCCTCGCTGAGCTGCGCACGTTCCCGAAGCGCTACCCGGCCATGCGCGACTTCTCGCTCGGGCCCAACATCAGCACCCGCAGCGACAGGTACACCCACGCCTTCTCGGTGAAGTTCGACACCCGGGCGGACCTGAACGCCTACCTGGAGAGCGAGTCGCACGAGCGGTTCGTCCGGGAGCGGTGGCGCCCGATCATGGACGACCACATCATCGTCACCTACGAGATCCCGGCCAAGCCGGGGCGGCCGCGCGGCCCGTACGGGATGGAGTACGCCCGCATCGAGGTCCCCGACATGGACCGCACGATCGACTTCCTCCAGTACCACGTGGGCCTCCAGCTCGAACAGCGCACCGACGAGTACGCGTACCTGCGGACCGACATCGAGCACCACTCGATCGAGCTGATCAGCGCGCCCCAGCACGAGGTGGGGCACACCGTCGCGATCGGCTACAGCGTCGAGAGCGACGAGGTCCTCGCCGACCTGCGCAAGCGGGTCGCCGACGCCGGCCACGAGATCCTCGAACTGCAGGACCGGCAGAAGGACCTGTGCTCGGACGGCTTCGCGGTCCGCGACCCCGACGGGCTTATCGTGGAGCTGTTCACCGGCTTCCTGGAGTACGCCGAGCCGCCCGTCACGGACCTGCGCCCGGTCGACCTCGTCCACCCGTTCATCGCGACGACGAAGTACGAGGAGGCGCTGGAGTTCTACACCGGGGTGCTGGGCTTCCTGTCGTCGGACGAGATCGTGGGCTCCACCACGTTCCTGCGCTGCGAGGACCGCTACCACCACAGCCTCGCCCTGCAGAACAACAAGGAGCACTACGTCGCGCACCTGTGCTTCGCGACGAAGAGCCTCGACCACGTCATGCGCTTCCGGGCCCGCGCCCTGTACAAGGGCGAGCCGATCGCGTCGGACCTGGTGAACCACTCGGCGTCGACGTCCATCGCGTTCTACATGCACGAGCCGCTGCACGGCCCCCGCTACGAGCTGTGCGACCGGCACCGCGTGTTCACGCCGGAGGAGCACGAGACGCACCGCCCCCGCCGGATGCCGCCGGACCCGCGCAACATCGACGTGTGGCGCCCGGCCGCGGACGACTGGGGCCGTTTCTGAGCAGGGCCCCGGAGGGCGCGGACATCGTCCGCGCCCTCCAGGTCCTGGCCGACGTCCCGTCCCCGTACGGGCACGAAGCCGCCGCCGCCGTGCGCCTAGCCTCCTGGTGCACGGCGCGGTGGCCCTGGATCGACTGGGACGTCCAGCGGTACGGGAGGGGCGGCGCCAACCTCCAGGCGGGCGACCCGCGCGGCGTGCTGCTCTACTCGCACCTCGACACGTCGCTCAGCGGCGACCCCGCCGAGGACCGCCCCATCACCGCCCGCGCGGACGCTCTTCCGCCGCTGAAGGTCACGGCGTCCGAGGTCACCGGGTTCGGCCTGGGCGTGGCGAGGGCTCCTGCCGCCGCCGCTCTGATCGCCTTCGTCTCCACCGCGTCCCGCGGCATACCCGCGCGCCTTCTCCTGGCCGGTTCGGGCACGCACCGGAGCATGCTGCACGGCCCCGGCGGAATCACTCGCTCGACCGGCCTCGACCACTACCTCGCCACAGAGCCGCGCCCGTCCGCCGCCATCGTCGCCAAGGGCGGCCCGCCGACGATCCTCTGGGAGGAGCCGGGCGCCCTCTACCTGCGCCTGCGCGTCGTCGGCCGGCACGGCGCCGTGCTCGCTCGCGAGTCGGCCGACCCGCCCGGCGGGGTCATCGCCCACGCGGGCCCGGTCATCGAGGCCGTCGAACGCTGGCGCGCGGCCTACGTCGCTTCCAACCAGGCCCCTGGCACCCAGGTGGGCCCGGCCGCCGGCATCGGCTCGCTCACCGCGGGGCGCCCCGACAAGCCCGACCTCTTCCCGGCCCTGCTGGAGGCCGGTATCTACGTGGTGACGGTCCCCGAAGCCGACCCGCAGGCCATAGCCGCCGCCCTGCGAAGCGAGGTCGAGACGGCCTGCGCGAACGGTCCCCTGGCCGGCTGCACGATCGAAGTGGACGTGGACGAGATCCACCCCGCCGCCGCGACTCCCGCCGACGCGCCGCTCGTCCGCACCGCCCGCACGGCCTGGCAGAAGGAGTTCGGCGCCGCCCCGCCCCCGATCACCGGCTGGACCGGCTCAACGGACGGGGTAGCCCTCAGAGCCCATGGCATCGACACCGTCCGCCTCGGCCCCGCGTCCCGCCCGTCCGCCGAAGACCCCCGTTGCGACGTCCTGGACCTCGCATCCCTGGCCGCGTACGCCCGCCTTTACGCCCAACTCCTTTCCTGACGGGCCTTCCTGCGAGAGCTCCCTTGGTCGAGGCCGGCCCCTAGTTATTCCTTGACACGAATATTCGTCATAGAGAATACTTCGTCGCATGGACGACCTGCTGGCCGCACTGGCCGATCCCGCCCGCTGGCGCCTCGTGTGCCTGCTGGCCGAGCGCCCGCGCTCGGTCGGGGTCCTCGCGCGGCTCGCCGGGGCGCGCCAGCCGCAGACGACCAAGCATCTGCAGACGCTGGAGCGGGCCGGGGTGGTCACGTCCCAGCGCACCGGCCAGCGCCGCGTCTACGCGCTGCGGCCGGGCCCGCTGCGGGAGCTGGCGGCCGAGCTCGGGCGGCTCGCCGGCACCGCCGACGAGGCCGGCGGCTCCCGCGAGACCTTTGACCGGTACGGGCTCAGCCTCGACGCGGAGCGGCTCGCCGCGCAGCGGCCGGGGTGGGCCGACGACCGCGCATTCCGGTTCTCCCGGTCACTGGCGGGGCGCCCCGCGCAGGTGTGGCGGCACCTGACCGATGCCGGGCTGCTGGCCCGGTGGTGGACGCCCGACGACCTGCGCGTCTCCGAGCTCGTCTTCGAGGCGCGGCCGGGCGGGCGGATCGTCCAGGAGTACCGCGACGCCGAGGACGTCGACGGCTCCGATCCGGTCGCGGGCCGCGCGGAGGGGGTCGTCGAGGACGTCCGCCCCGCCGAGCGCCTGGCCTACCGGCTCAGCCCGCTCCTCCCCGGGGGCGGTCCCGCCTTCACCTCCCACGTCGGCATCGGCCTCCGGCCGGACGGCGACGGCACCGAGCTGCACGTCCACTACCGGATCAGCGACAGCACGGTCGACTCCGCGGACTTCGTCGCGGGCATCGAGATCGGTTTCGGGCAGTGCCTCGACCGGCTCGTGGCCGCGATCGCCGCGGAAGCGCCCGGCGCGAGCACTTCAACCGCACAAGGAGAACGAGATGAGCGAGACGACTGACGGCCGCAGGGTGACCGCCAACATGAGCCTCAGCCTCGACGGGCGCATCCACGGCGCCGGCGGGCCGGGCGACTTCGCGGCGTTCGCCCCGTACGTGAGCACGGAGGTCGCCAGGGACCACATGAGGCGGTTGCACAAGGACGCGACGACGGCGGTCCTCGGCCGGGGCAACGCCGAGGGGTTCATGGGGTACTGGGGCCCGATCGCCGCGGACGACGACGCCGACCCGCGCGACCGCGGGTACGCGCAGTGGCTGACCTCGACGGAGAAGGTGGTCTTCTCGACCACCCTGACCGAGGCGCCCTGGGAGCGCACCCGCCTGGTGAACGCGCCCGCCCCGGAGGTCGTCGCCGAGCTGAAGCGCACCGGCGAGGGCGAGATCCTCGTCAACACCAGTGCCGGCATCATCCGGCCGCTGCTGGCGGCGGACATGATCGACCGGCTGTACCTGATGATCTTCCCGGAGATCACGGGCGGCGGGCAGCGCCTCTTCGAGGACGGCCTGCCCGCCACGCGGTGGACGCTGTCCTTCCAGGAGACCGGCAAGCTGGGCGAGATGGCCCTCGTCTACGACCGGGCCCGCTGACCCCGCACGGCCGGCAGGTCGCGGCCCCGTTCACACCGCTCCTGGAACGGGGCCGCGGGCTCGGCGGACGGCCGGTCAGAGGCCCCAGGACTCGTTGGGGGCGACCGCGTCCGCGATCTTGAAGCGGCCGCCGGGCAGCGGCTCGCCGGCGTCCTCGATGACGGTCTTGCCGAAGCCGGGCACGAGCGGGCGGCCGACGTCGCGGCGCAGCCAGAGGCGCAGCAGGTGGCGGCGCCGCTCGGGCTCGGGGTAGTCGACGTACTCGGTGCGCGAGTGCAGTGCCGCGTAGTTCAGCAGCCACTGGACGTCGCCGGGCTGGAAGTCCATGTCCAGCGGGAGGCCGGGCTCCTGCGCGATCTCGTCGAACAGGTGCAGCAGCTCGATCTGCGCCTCGGTCAGCCGCGGCACCTCCGGGTACTCCTGCGCCGTGAAGATCATCTGGGCCCCGGCGT
Source organism: Actinomadura sp. 7K534 (assembly GCF_004348575.1). Classification (NCBI taxonomy): domain Bacteria; kingdom Bacillati; phylum Actinomycetota; class Actinomycetes; order Streptosporangiales; family Thermomonosporaceae; genus Actinomadura; species Actinomadura sp. 7K534. The sequence continues at coordinate 2,477 of NZ_SMKB01000067.1, read as the reverse complement.
AGGTGCTGAAGATGCCGTCCACGTAGCTGCAGATCGGCGACTCGTAGGTGTCGGCCGGGGCGTCGGGGTCCTGCCGGCGCCAGTCCCAGTGCCAGGGCTCGAACAGCAGCGGCGCGAGGTCGGGGCGGCGGCGCAGGATCTCGTTGTAGATCGTGGTGCCGCTGACCAGGCTGCTCGCGCCGCCCTCGCGGGCGCCGCGCAGGCACATCAGGGCGACGACGTCGGAGCTGTCGGAGTGGAACGGCAGCCGGTCCCGGACCCGCGACGGCAGCGCGGTCGGGTCGTCCATGGTCTTGTTCGAGGTGGCGATGACGTGGTCGAGGACGTCGCCGTACTGGTTCTGCGGCATGGGCGCGCCGAGGTGCAGGCCCATCAGGTAGAAGATCGCCCCCGCGACCGCGTCGCCGTACTCCTCCGTCCGCAGCCCGCGGACGAGGATGAACCCGCGGCCCGAGTCCATCTGCTGGGCGCACTCCTCGATGAGGCCGGCGGCGGCGTCCAGCGGGTAGTCGGCGGCGGTGACGGTGCGCAGGTCGGGGTCGTCGGCGACGAAGCGCCGGCCGGCGGCCTCCAGCTCGTCCCGCTCGGCGTCGGACAGGTGGTAGATCCACTCGGTGGAGCCGGCCAGCTCGTCGCCGCGCCAGGCGGACGGACCGGAGATCGGGGACAGGTCAATGGTCGTGGACATGATGCCTCGCACTTCAGAAGGAGGGCAGGACCGCGGACGGGACGCCGCGGCCCGGGGAGACAGGGCGGCGGACGTCGCGGATTAGAAGGGCGTCTGCACGATGCCCGCGGCGGTGCCGGGACGCATGCCGGTGCGCGGGGGACGCACGCGCAGCGGCTCGGAGTAGGCGCGCACAGCCGGTCCAAGGCCCCGTGAGGCGACTCGGCTCATGGCGTGCTCCCGACTGTGGAGGATCTCCCGCAAACCGTAAGCCAACCTCGCACATCCCGTCAACCGAGATGGCATCTCGTATTTCCGTCACCCATTTGCGGCTCCGGAGACTGGGCCGAGGGCACCTGCATCCACTACAATCGAACATATGTTCAAGTGGGCACAGGAATGGTCCTCACCCGAACGACGCCGGCCCAACCTTCCACGTGCGGCGGCCGTGCCGACGGCAGCCTCGCCCGACGTCCTCGCTACCTCCATCGACGCGATCAGGAGCTCCCAGGCGCGCCAGCGCCCCATCGTCATGGTCACCTGTGCTGCGGACGGCCTGCCCTGGGTCTGCGTCCCGGACTGGGGCGAACTGCGGGTGATCGAGGACCGGTGCCTGCGCGTCGCGATATGGCCCGACGACCCCACCGTGGACGACCTCGATCGCGGTGAGCCCGTCCTGCTGATCGTCACCGGCTCACCGGACGTCCACCTCATCCGCGCCACGGCCCGCCGCTTGGCCGACGCCGCCATGGTGTGGGCGCACTACGACCTCACCATCACGTCGGCCCGGATAGCCGACCGCGGCACCGCGCCCTACTCCGCCCAGCTCGGCCCCGACACCGCCACCCGCAGAGAGATCCTGAACGGCACCGCCCCCCGCTAGCGCCGCCGAAGCGGTCGATCGGCCGCCCTCTCCATATGATCAACTTGCCCGTTTCGCGTGTGGCACAGTGGGCGCAACCGAGATCTACGGTGTGCACGATGACCGCCGCGGAAGGGACGTCGATGCCGGACGTCACGGCTCTCCAGCCGGGAGATCCATCGCGACTGGGCGACTACGAGGTATCCGGGCGTCTCGGGGAGGGCGGCCAGGGCGTCGTCTACCTCGGGCGCGGCCCGGGTGGCGAGCAGGTGGCGATCAAGCTGCTGCGGACACGGCTCGGCCGCGACGGCAAGGCGCACCAGCGGTTCGTGCGGGAGGTGGCCGCCGCCGAACGGGTGGCGCCCTTCTGCACCGCGCGGGTGATCACCGCCGACCTGCACGGCGAGACCCCGTACGTGGTCAGCGAGTACGTCGACGGCCCCTCGCTGCACGACCGGGTGCGCGACGGCGGCCCGCTCACCGGAACGTCCCTCGACCGGCTCGCGATCGTGACGGCGACCGCGCTGGCCGCCGTCCACGAGGCGGGCATCGTGCACCGGGACTTCAAGCCGGGCAACGTGCTGCTCGCCCCGGACGGCCCCCGGGTGATCGACTTCGGTATCGCGCGGGTGCTCGACGCCACCTCGACCCTCACCAGCCAGCTCGTCGGCACGCCCGCGTTCATGGCGCCGGAGCAGATCAACGGCGAGGAGACCGGCCCGGCCGGCGACATGTTCGCCTGGGCGGGCACGATCATCTACGCCGCCACGGGCCGCCCGCCGTTCGGGGGCGACACCGTCGCGGCCGTCATGAACCGGATCGTCCACCACGAGCCGGACCTCGGCGCCCTGACCGGCCCGCTGCGCGAGGTGGTCGCCGCCGCGCTGAACAAGGACCCCGCGCAGCGCCCCACCCCCCGCGACGTCATCGACCACATGGTCAAGGGCC
>NZ_SMKB01000066.1:0-32764 GCF_004348575.1 Actinomadura sp. 7K534 | reverse complement strand
GGGCGGTGCGGGCGGGGAGTCGTCGGCGGGATCGGCGTAAGCGGCGAGGGAGCGCAGGCGGGTCAGGAAGTCGTCGGACGGGAGGCCGCCGGTCTCGTCGGCGAGCGGGGCGTCCGACAGGCCGCGCAGCCGCCCCTTGAGCAGGCGCAGCGCGCTGACCTCGTCCCTGCACTGGGCGCAGCCCGCGAGGTGGGCGAGGGCGCGGTCGCGCTCCTCGTGCCCAAGCTCACCGTCGACCAGAGCGGTCAGACGCTCCCCCAGACAACTCACGCCGCCTCCGTCGTTCCGTTCCATCGGGCGCGCGGTCCCGTCCCGCGCGCGGTAGGCAAAGCCAGACTCGGACCTGGATCTAGAGTTACACGCCTTCGGGCTGCGGCTGAACGCCGCCCGCCAGGTGCACGCCCCCCGTCGTCTCCTCGTGCTCCGCGGTCTCCATCGCCTGCAGCGCCTGGTACTCGTTCCTGGTGCCGGGCCTGCGGCGGGTCGGCGCGCGGTGCTCCAGCGCCCCGCGCAGCTGCGCCCGCCCCCGGTGGATGCGGCTGCGCACGGTCCCGAGCTTGACGCCGAGCGTCGCGGAGATCTCCTCGTAGGACAGTCCCTCGATGTCGCACAGCACGACCGCGGCCCGGTACTCCGGTGCCAGCGCGTCGAGCGCCTCCTGCACGTCGGCGTCGAAGTTGGTGTCGTCGAACGCCTGCGCCGGGGTCGGCTCGCGGCCCTGGAGGCGTTCGGCGGCGTCGTCGGCGAGGCCCTCGAAGCGGATGCGCTGGCGGCGCCGCGCCATGTCGAGGAACAGGTTCGTGGTGATCCGGTGCAGCCAGCCCTCGAACGTGCCGGGCGTGTAGTTCGACAGCGAACGGAACACGCGGACGAAGACCTCCTGCGTGAGGTCTTCCGCGTCGTGCTGGTTGCCGGTCAGCCGGTAGGCGAGCCGGTAGACGCGGGCGGAATGCTCGCGGACGACCTCGTCCCAGGACGGCGGTGCCCATTCCGCTTCGGGGGCGTTCTCGCGAGCGCTCGTGCCACTGCCCACCCCTTGTCTGGGGCCGACCCCCACAGCGCTTCTGAAACTGAGTGCTGCGACTCCCATGGTGCCGGGCTGTTCCTCTCTCGTGAGCCAAGGTCTCGCCTTGGAACGGCACGGTCTCGCCTGGGCTGGGGCGGTCTATACCGACTCGGTACTCGTGGGTTCAACCCGCTCGTGAGCGGATTCCTTCCGTCGTTACAACGCGCTGAAACTCCAGTTGGTTCCCTGTCAGCGATATGGTCTTTCCAGCATGACCCAGGCGGGGGTCCCGCGAGGAGGCAGCCATCGACGCCGTTCAGGCCACCCGGGCCTATGTGGAGGATTACCTCCCCGAAGACGAGTCGCTCCTGAACGCCAGGCGCCGCGGCGAGGGGGTCGGCGCCGTGCCGATCGGCGCGGCGGCCGGGTCCGCGCTGCGCTTCCTCGCGACGCTGCTCGGCGCCCGGACGGTCGTGGAGGTCGGCTCCGGCTGCGGCGTGTCCGGCATCTGGCTGATGCGGGGGATGCCGAAGGACGCGGTGCTGACGAGCGTCGACATCGACCCCGAGCACCAGCGGATGGCGAAGCAGGCGTACGTGGAGGCCGGCCTCGGCTCCTTCCGCACCCGGATGATCACCGGGCCGGCGCTGGAGGTGCTGCCGCGGCTCACCGACGGCGCCTACGACCTGGTGTTCTGCGACGCGCAGAAGCGGGAGTACCCCGAGTACCTGACCGCCGCGCTGCGGCTGCTGCGGCCGGGCGGCGTGGTCGCGTTCGACAACGCGCTGTGGCACGACCGGGTCGCCGACCCGAGCCGGCGCGACCCCGACACCGAGGCGATCCGCGAGGTGCACCGGATGGTCCGCGACGACGAGCGGCTCGTCCCGATGCTGCTCCCGGTGGGCGACGGCCTGCTGTGCGCGGTGAAGAGCGGCTGATCCCCGATGGAAGCCGCCCCCGGCAAGGCCACTTCTGACGAAACCGCACCCGACGAAGCCGCACCCGACGAAGCCGCCCCTGACGAAGTCGCGCCTGAGGAGAGCATCTCCGAAGAAGGCGGGGAGGCCCGCGCCGCTGCGGGCGAGCCGTTCGCCGTCCGGGTCAAGGTGACGTGGCGGGACGTCTGGCTGCTCGTCGCGTCCCTGATCCTGCTCGCCGCGTCGGCCGCGTTCGTCGCGGGCGGCGTGACGGGCGGCGCCACCCTCGGCGGCGTCATGTTCTCGATCTTCGGCTTCGCCGGGCTCGCGCTGTTCGGCACCGGGCTGTTCCTGTCGGCCGGGCAGATGGCGGCGCGCCGCCCCGTGCTGGAACTGGACGCGGACGGCGTGCGCCGCACCGCGCGCTGGCCGCTGCCCCGCCGCGCCGGGAAGACGCTGCCGTGGGAGGACGTCCGGGCGATCGCGGCCCTGCGGCGCGGCCTCGACGGCACCCGCCGCGGTGAACTGGACTACGTCATTTTCCTCCGCACCCCGGAACTCGTCGAGATGGCCCGCACCTCCGGACGGCCGCAGCTGGTGGCGATGACCATGCGGGACGTGCCGGTCACGGCCGAGGCCGTCCAGTGGTGCTTCGCGGTCGAGCGGAACTGGGACGCGAACCTCCCGCGGATCGTCAAGGAGGCCAGGGCGCGCCACCGCGTCCCGGTGATCGACCGCCGCACGAAGTGACTCCTGCGCGGTGACTCCTGCGCGGTCACCCCGCGCAGGAGGCCGTCAGGCGGTCAGCCAGTCGAGCAGGAGGCGGGTGCCGAAGCCCGTCGCGCCGCGGGTGATCTCGGCGTCGTCGGACGTGGCGCGGCCGGGGCCGGCGATGTCCAGGTGCGCCCAGGGGCGCTCGCCGACGAACTCGCGCAGGAACAGCGCCGCCGTGATGGAGCCGCCGCCGTAGCCGCCGCGGCCGATGTTGTTGATGTCGGCGACGTCGGAGTCGATGGCGGCGCGGTAGTCCGCGACGAGCGGGAGCCGCCACACCAAGTCGCCGGCCGCCGTCCCCGCCCTCGTTAGCGCCGCGGCCAGCTCGTCGTCGTTGGAGAACAGCGCCGCATGCCGCAGGCCCAGCGCGACCTTGGCCGCGCCGGTCAGCGTCGCCACGTCCACGACCACGTCCGGGTCGAGCGCGGCGTCCGCGTAGGCGAGGGCGTCGGCCAGGACGAGGCGTCCCTCGGCGTCGGTGTTCAGTACCTCCGACGTCCTCCCGCCGTAGTGGGTGATCACGTCCCCGGGCCGCATGGACGACCCGGACGGCATGTTCTCCGCGGCGGCGATCAGCCCGGTCACGCGGGCGCGGACGCCGAGACCGCGCAGCGCGCTCAGCACGGCGATGACCGCCGCGCCGCCCGCCATGTCGGTCTTCATCGTCTTCATGCCCTCGTTGGGCTTGAGCGACAGCCCGCCGGTGTCGAACGTGATGCCCTTGCCCACCAGGACGACATGCCGCTCAGGAGCACCCTCGGCGCCTCGCGGCTCGTAGGACAGCTCGATCAGGCGGGGCGGGCGCGACGACCCGCCCCCCACGGCCACCAGGCCGCCGAACCCCTCGTCGGCTAGTTCCTTCTCACCGCGCACGCGGACGGTGAGACCGGTCTCGGCGGCGACCCGCTCGGCCTCCCCGGCGAGCCAGGACGGGTCCTTCTCGCGGGACGGGGTGTTGGCGAGGTCGCGGGCCAGCGCGGTGGCCCGGGCGCGGGTGGCGCCCAGCTCGATCGCCGGGGCGTCGGCCACCGGTCCCGCCTCGGTGACGACGGCGAGCGTGCCGACCGCCCTCTTCGCGGGCGGCTTCCCGATCTTGAATTCGTAGCAGGCGAGGAGCGCGCCCTCGGCGAAGGCGGCCAGGGCGGCGGCGGAGACGCCGGCCGGCGCGGCCGCGGCCAGCGCGGTCCGGCCCTTGCCGCGGCGGGCCAGTGCGGCGCCGGCCTTGCGCAGGTCGGCCGGGGCCGCTTCGCCCACCCCGTACAGCAGCAGTTCCCGCACCCGGTCGCCGAGGCGGACCTGGGCGGACGTGATCTCGCCCGGCTCGCCCTTGGCGTCGTGGAGCGCGAGCAGCTCGTCCAGCGTGAACGGCAGCGACTCCGCCGCCTCGGTCGCCGGCGCGACCGGCCCCGGCCCGACGGGGACGGCGACGACCTCGGCGTCGAGGTCGACCGCCGTCTGCGACACGGTGCCGCCGGCACCGTGCAAGCGGGTCTCGATGGGCATGGCGGCGGTTCCCCCCTGTGAGTCGTGCTGCCTACGGGAATGGCAAGGGCCCCGGCGGTTCCGCCGGGACCGTCACCAGAAAGCCGGGATCGGCGGAGTCGTCAGCCCACGACTTCCTTGATGGCGTCGCCGAGTTCCTTGGCCTCGTCGGCGGAGAGCTCGACCACGAGACGTCCGCCGCCTTCGAGAGGAACCCGCATGACGATGCCGCGCCCCTCCTTGGTCACTTCGAGCGGACCGTCTCCCGTCCGCGGCTTCATCGCCGCCATGCGTGCATCCCCTTCCTGCGTAGGGCCGCGGCCTCGCACACCCTTGGCCGCGTGGCCGCGTGTCGCATCCGCGTCATCAATAGGTGGTCCATTATCTCGTCTTCCGGGCGCGAAGTGGTAACGATCAGCCTCCAGATCGGCCGAGCGGTGCGCCGGAGGCGTGCGGATCGGCGCCCGCGGGCCATGTGCCGGCGAGGGCCGGCGGCCCCTTGCCCGCCGCCCCCCGGTTCACCGATGGTTGCCTGGGAAGATCTACCGCGGACCATGGAGGACACCCGATGACTGAGACCGTGCGCTACGACGTGACCGACGGTGTGGGAACTATCACACTTAACCGCCCGGACGGTATGAATTCGCTGACGGCCGAGATGAAGGAGCTGCTGCGCGCGACGGTGGTGCGCGCCGCGGCCGACCCCGCGGCCCGCGCGGTGATCCTCACCGGGGCCGGGCGGGCCTTCTGCGCCGGGCAGGACCTGCGTGAGCACGGTGACAACCTCGCCGCGGGCAAGGGCCTGGACGACACGGTCCGCAAGCACTACAACCCGATCGTGCTGGCCATAGCGGGCATGCGGAAACCGGTCGTGGCCGCGGTGAACGGCGTTGCGGCGGGCGCGGGGGCGGCGCTGGCGTTCGCGTGCGACCTGGTCGTCGCGTCCGACAAGGCCCGGTTCGCGACGGCCTTCACCGGCATCGGCCTCGCGCCCGACAGCGGCATGTCGTGGACGCTCCAGCGGCTCGTCGGCCGCGCCAAGGCGGCCGAGCTGCTGCTCCTGGGCGAGCCGGTCAAGGCGCAGGACGCCCTGGAGCTCGGGCTGGTGAACCGGGTCGTCCCGGCGGACGAGCTGGCCCCGGCGTCGGTGGAGCTGGCCCGCCGCCTCGCCGAGGGGCCGACGGTCGCCTACGGCGCGGTGAAGGCGGCGCTCGACCACGCGGCGACGCACGATCTGGCGTCGTCGCTGGAGCGGGAGGCCGAGCTCCAAGACGAGTGCGCGGAGACCAGCGACCACCGCAACGCGACCGAGGCGTTCCTGAAGAAGCAGCAGCCCGCGTTCGAGGGCCGGTAGCCCGTACCCGGCCGGTGGGGCTGCCCCCACCGGCCGGTGGGGAGCGGGCGTCAATGTGCCGGAGGGGGTCCCGGCGGTTTGCTTGGCGGCATGACGCAATCTATCGCCGCACCACCCGCCGAGCAGGTCCACGACCACGTCGCCGTCGCCCGCGACGTGGTCAAGTCGTACGGGTCGGGTGACGGCGCGGTGCCGGCGCTGCGCGGTGTGTCGGCGACGTTCCGCCGGGGCCGGTTCACCGCGATCATGGGGCCGTCCGGCTCGGGGAAGTCGACGTTCCTGCACTGCATGGCCGGGCTCGACACGGTGTCGTCCGGGTCCGTGCTGATCGGCGGCGTGGACATCACCGGGCTGTCGCGGACGCGGCTCACGAAGCTGCGCCGCGACCGGCTGGGGTTCGTGTTCCAGGCGTTCAACCTGCTGCCGATGCTGACGGCGGAGGAGAACATCCGGCTCACCGGGCGGCTCGGGAAGCGGCGCGCCGACCAGCGGTGGTTCGACACGGTCGTGGACGCGCTGGGGCTGCGGGAGCGGCTCGGGCACCGGCCGGGCGAGCTGTCGGGCGGGCAGCAGCAGCGGGTCGCGGTCGCGCGGGCGCTGCTGACGCGGCCGGAGGTGCTGTTCGCCGACGAGCCGACCGGCAACCTCGACTCGGCGTCGGGCGCCGAGGTGCTGGAGTTCCTGCGCACCGCGGTGGACGCCTACGGCCAGACGGTGATCATGGTGACGCACGACCCGGTGGCCGCCGCGCACGCCGACCGGGTGCTGTTCCTGGCCGACGGGATGATCGTCCACGAGCTGCCGCACCCGACCATCGACGCCGTGCACGCCGCCATGCGCCGGCTGGAGGGCTGAGCGATGTGGCTCATCGCGCGCCGCTCCTTCGCCGAGGGCTGGATGCGGCTGGCCGCCACGCTGCTGGCGGGGGTGTTCTCGGTCGGGCTGATCGCGGGCTCGGTGCAGTTCACGCTGCGGGCGCAGGAGGCGGTGTCGGGCAGCGACGCCAGCGAGTACGTCCGCACGGACGTGCTCGTGGTCGGCGGCGAGACCGACCCGGACGACGTGTACGCGGCGCCGGACGGGCGGGTGGCGCTGGACGCGGTCGCGGGACGGCCGGGGGTCGCCGCGGCCGCCGGGGACGCGCTGGTCCCGGTGACCGCGAGCGGGCCGGACGGCGAGCCGATCGTCGCGCCCGCCGGGGCGGGGACGACGCTGCGGCCGTGGACGCCGGAGGCCGGGCTCAACCCGTACCGCCTGGACGCGGGACGCGCGCCCGCCGCGGACGGCGAGGTCGCCGTCACCGCGCACATGGCGCGGGCGGGCGGGCTGTCGACCGGCGACGCGCTGCGGGTGACGCTCCCGAGGCGGAGCCGCGACATGAAGGTCGTCGGGATCGTGACCGTGCAGGACCGCGGCACCGTGGCGCGCGGCGACCTGGTGCTCGCGCCGCCGGAGACCGTCCGGGAGGCGGCGGGGCTGCCGTCCGGGACGTGGCAGGGAGTGTGGGTGAAGGCCGCGCCGGGCGTCCCGGCGGAGCGGCTCGCCAAGGACCTGGCCCGCGACCTCGCCGCCGAGGACGTCACCGTCCGGACCGCCGCCTCGGTGCGGAGCGCCCACTCGGCCTCGCTCCAGGCGGAGGGGGCGACGATCGGCGGCGCCATCGGCATGGTCGCGTCGGTCGCGGTGTTCACCGGCCTGTTCGTGGTGGCCAACACGTTCGGGACGCTCGTCCGGCAGCGGACCCGCCGGCTGGCGCTGCTCGGCGCGATCGGCGCGACGCCCCGCCAGATCAAACGGCTGATCCGGTTCGAGGCGCTGGTGCTCGGCGCCGTCGCGACGGCCGGCGGCACGCTGCTCGGCTTCCCGGTGTCGGGCCTGCTCACCACGCTGTTCGCCCGGGACGGCTTCGACATCACCGGGACCGGCGCCCAATACGGGTGGGTCGCGCTCGTCGTGCCCGCCGCGGCCGGGATCCTCGTCACCCAACTCGCGGCGTGGCGCGCGGCCCGGAAGGCCGCGCGGATCTCGCCCATGCAGGCGCTGCGCTCCGCGACCGCCGACACCGCCGGACGGCGCTGGCGGCGGCTGCTGGGCGCGTTCGCCGTGTTCGCCGCGGCCTGGGTGTTCTTCGGGCCGGTGTTCGCCGTGCAGCACGACGAGCCGCCCGGACCCGACCGGACCATCGCCGTGTGCGTGCTGATCCTGTTGGGCTGCATGACGACGGCGGCGGCGCTCTGCGTCCTCGCGCCGTTCTTCGTCGGCCCGCTCGGCGGCCTGGTCGGGCGGCTCGGGACGGCGGTGAGCGGGGAGGCCGGGCGGCTGGCCCGCGCCACCATCACCCGCAGCCCGCGCCGGGTGTCGTCGGCCGCGTCGTCGCTGATGCTCGGCGTCGCGCTGGTCGGGGCGACCGCGCTGATCGTCCTGTCGGCGGACGCGCGGTTCGACGAGGCCGGGAAGGATGTGATGCGGGCCGAGCACGCGATCGCCGCGACCGGGGTGACCTCGGCGGGCCAGGCACCGCTCCCCCGCGACATGGCGGACAGGGTCGCCGCCGTCCCGGGCGTGTCCCGGGCGATGGCGCTCACCGCCACCGAGGCCAAGCTCGTCTCGCCGCGCCCGAAGAGCCCGTACGCCGACGACGACGCGGGGCCGCTGTACCTGATGGTGAGCGGCGCCGACCCGGCGGCGATGCCGTCCGTGCTGGACCTCGGCGGCGACCTGCGGCCGCTGCGCACCGGCGAGATCGCGCTGACCTCCACGGTCATGGAGGCGCAGCGGCTGCGGAAGGGGCAGCGGATCGTCGTCCGCGGCGGTGCCGGGAAGGTCGCGCTGACGATCGCGGGCGCCTACCACGACCCGTCCCACCTGTTCGCCGACCAGGCGCTCGTGTCCGCCGCCACCATGGACCGGCTCGATCCCGGCGCGGCGACGCAGGTCGTCCTCGTCCGCGGCGGCACGCGGGACGACCTGGCGCGGGCGGTGGCGGACGCGCCGGGCGTGGAGGTGCTCGACAGGTCCGGCTACATCGAGATGGCGGCCGACGCGACGACGTCGGGGATGACCGTCATCTACGGGTTCATCGGGATGGCGCTGGTGCTCGCCCTGTTCGGGATGGCGACGACCGTGTCGATGGGCGTCGGCGAGCGGACCCGCGAGTTCGGGCTGCTCGGCGCGGTCGGCGCGACCGGGACGCAGATCCGGTCGATCGTGCGGTGGGAGGCCGCCACGGTCGTGCTGCTCGGCGGCCTGCTCGGCATCGGCACGGCCCTCGGCACCGTGTACCTCATGCACGTGGCCACGGGGAGCACGTTCCTCAGCCCGAACCCGCCGTGGTGGCTGTTCGCCGCCGTCCTCGCCGGGGCCGCCGCCGTCACCCTGGCGACGTCGGCGCTGCCCGCCCGGCGCGCCGCGGCCGTGCCGATCCTGGAGGCGGCCAAATCGGGGTGAGCCGGGCCGGAACGGCCGGGCCGGGGCCTTAGCGGTAGGCGCCGTGCCGGTGGCAGCCGGTCAGATGGTCGTCGACCAGGCCGCACGCCTGCATGAGGGCGTAGGCGGTGGTGGGGCCGACGAAGCGGAAACCCTGCTTCTTCAGCTCCTTGGCCAGGGCCTTCGACCCGTCGGTGTACGCGGGCACGTCCGCCGTGTCCGCGTACGCCGGCGCGTCGGGGTCGGCGTAGCGCCACGCGGTCGCGGCCAGGCCGCCGGGGAGGTCGAGCGCGGCGCGGGCGTTGCCGATCGCCGCCTCGATCTTCGCCCGGTTGCGGACGATGGCGGCGTCGCCCAGGAGGCGCTCGACGTCGGCGGGGCCGAACGCGGCGACCTTCGCCAGGTCGAACCCGGCGAACGCGGCGCGGAAGCCCTCGCGCTTGCGCAGGATGGTCAGCCACGACAGCCCGGACTGGAACGCCTCCAGGCAGAGCCGCTCGTAGAGGCCCTGGTCGTCGCGGACGGGGCGGCCCCATTCCCGGTCGTGGTAGGCGACGTAGTCGGGCGTCGACAGGCCCCAGGGGCAGCGGGCCAGCCCGTCCTCGCCGCGGATGGCGGTGCTCACCCGCCCGTTCTACCTCACGCCCGCGACAGAACGGCCAGCCGGCGCAGGCCGAGGGTCATGAACGCCTTCACGACCGGGCCCGCGACGATCCATCCGGCGCGGCCCAGCGGGCCGAGCGGCAGGTCGACGCGCTCGGCCCAGACGATCCGGCTGCCGGAGCCCTCGGGGACGACCTCGAACCACGCCTCGCCGCGCACGACGCGCCCGGTGTGCCGCACCGCGACGCGGCGGCCGTCCCGCCAGTCGGTGATCACCATCGTGTCGAGGAAGCCGACCGGCCCGATGCCCGTCCAGCCCCGGATCTCGTCGCCGACCTTGTCGCCGCCCTCCGCGCGGGTGAACGGCATCCACTCGCCGTGCCGGCGCCAGTCGGTGAGGACCTCGAAGACGCGTTCCGCCGGGGCGTCCGAGACGGCCTCGGCGTGGACGGCGACGACGCTCACCGGTGGTCCTCCTTCGCGCCGCCGACCGGCTCGTCCTCCGTGCGGCCGCCGACGGCTCCGCCCGCGGCGGTCTCCTCGCGCGCCGGCGGCGTGCCGTTCCAGCTCGGCTCCTCCAGGCCGTGCAGCGCACCGACCGGGCCGGGGTCCTCTGGGGTGCCGTGCAGCTCCCGGAGCCGCTGCTCGAGTTCGGCCACGCGGGCGTCGCGCTCGTGCAGCGCGTCGGCGAGGCGCTGCAGGGCCTCGTCCGTCAGCTGCGGCTGGTAGCCCCAGAACGTGCGGGGCAGCCGCAGCCGGGCGATGTCGTCCCCGGTGATGGGACGGCCGTCCGCGCCGCCCGGGAGCGGCGGATAGTCCGGATGGGTCTCGGCCAGCTCGCCGCCCCTGCCCATGGCGAGGGCGACGACGGCGCCCAGCACGGCCAGGCCGGCCAGGACGAGGACCACGGCCACGATCAGGCTCCGTTCTGCTCGCACCCCACTGGAAAGACGTTCCCCAGTCCCCGATCGTGCCACGCTTGGCGGTATGGGGATGCAAGAGCGGAGAGTCCTTTCACCGGACGCGCCGGTTCCGGACGGCGTCGTGGACGCCGGCACGGCACCGGCGACCAGCCGGATCGAGCGGCTGACGGCCGGTGACGCCGTGGTCCTCGTCACACTGGAGACGGACGCGCCGGAGCCCGACCCCGCGCTGCTGGCCGCCGCGTCCGTCTACGCGTGGCTGGGCGTGAAGCTGTTCCGCGTACCGGAGTCACAGGCGGACGCGGTGCGCGAGGTCCTGGACATGGTCGCGTCCATCGAGGGCACCCGGCCCCCGGCGGTGTCCCGCCGGGGGCTCGCCTGACCCGGCTAGCCGCGGAGGCGGTGCCAGGGACCCTGCACCGCGAACGTCGCGCCCGGTCCGGACTGGCGGCTGAAGAACAGGATGCGCCCGTCCGGGGAGAACGTGACGCCGGTGAACTCGCTGTCGTTGCCGGCGTTGCGCGCCATCGCGAACGGCTTGTTCTCGCGCGTGGTGCCGACCAGGTACTGCTCGCCGTCGCCGTCCTCGGCCAGGATCACGCCGCCGCCGTAGGGGGAGACGGTGATGTTGTCCGGGCCGTCGAAGCGCCCGCCGGGCTTGAAGATGAGCTGCAGCTCGACCTCGTTGCGGCGCGGGTCGTAGGTCCAGACCTGGCCCGCGTGGTCACCGGCGGCGCCGGACGACTTCCTGGAGAAGCTGGCGACGAAGTACGCCTTGCCGTGCCCCCACCAGGCCCCTTCGAGCTTCTGGCTGCGGGTGACCTGGCCGTCCTCGAACTGCTTGCGGACGGACGTCTGCTTCGCCACCGGGTCCGGGACGCTCACCCACCGGGCGGGCAGCCGGGCGCCGGGCTCGGTGACCGCCGACAGGTCCGGGACCCCCGGTACGTTCAGCGCCTCCAGCTTCCCGCCCGCCATGTAGCTGTGGTAGCCGCCGCGGTGCGAGCGGGGACGGAACCGGTAGAACAGGCCGAACGGGCCGGACGCGTCCTCGGTCAGGTAGGCGGTGCTGGTGTGCGGGTCGACGGCGACGGCCTCGTGGGCGAAGCGGCCGAGCCCGGTCAGCGGGACGGGCTTGGTGTCCCTGCCGTACGGGTCGACCTCGAAGACCCAGCCGTGGCTCTTGCTCTCGCCGCGGATGCCCTCGGTCTCCTCGCACGTCAGCCAGGTGCCCCAGGGGGTGCGGCCGCCGGCGCAGTTCACGGCCGTCCCGGCGAGGCTGACGTACTGGGACAGGAGGTTGCCGTCGCGGTCGACCTCAAGGGTGGTGGTGCCGCCGTTGGCCACCGGGTCGTAGATCAGCTCGGGGGTCCCGACGGCACGGGTGCCGTTGGTGCCCTGCTCGTGGTTGAGCACCAGCAGGGTGTTGCCGGGGCGGCCGCCGCGTCCCCGGCCGTGGTCGCGGTGACCGTGGCCGTGGCCGTGGCCGGCGCGGACCGGGAACGAGGCCATGCCGTCCTGGTGGCCTGGGACGACGACACCGTCGGAGATGGGGTCGCCCTCCGTCGTCAGGATCTTGTAGGAGAATCCCTTGGGCAGGTCGAGGACGCCCTCGGGGTCGGGGATCAGGGGGCCGTAGCCGTACGCCTCTCCGGTGTCTGCGCCGGCGGAGGTCTGGAAGATGCCGTCCAGGCTTCCTGCGAGGGCGATCGACAGCGCGCCGGCCGCGCCGCCCTTGACGACTCCGCGACGGGTCACGGACATGGGGGACTCCTTCACGTTGGGATCACGTGGGAGCCTGGCCGCGGCGCCTGAACAGCCGGTTAACGATCACCGGACGGGCGGGAAAGCCCCAGGGCAATCTTGTGCGGTGAGGTCGGCGACCTCGGCGATGGCGGAGCCGGCGAGGTCGAATCCGGCGACGCACGCGAGGTAGCCGGGGGCGTCCCAGTCGTCGCCGCCGGGCTTCCCGCGGAGCGGGAGGTAGGTGCCGCCCGCCTGCCTGACCAGCAGCAGCCCGGCCGCGATGTCGTAGGCGTTGATCCACGAGTCGTAGGCGACGTCCGTCCAGCCCGCCGCGACGTGCGCGAGGGTCAGCGCGGCGCTGCCGGGCCTGCGCACGGTGGCGAACGCGCCGATGAGGTCCCCGTAGCGCCGCAGCGTCTCCGTCCGGTCGCCCTCGGCCAGGTCGTGCGGGCTGGGGTAGGAGGTGGCGAGCACGGCGCCCCGGTCGCCGGTCGCGCCGTTGCTGCGGATCGGCTCGCCGTTGCAGGTCGCGCCGTCCAGGGACGCGGTGAACATGTCGTCGCGGATCGGGTCGTACACCACGCCCGCGACCAGCTCGCCGTCCGCGACGGCCGCGATGGACGTGCAGAAGAACGGCAGCCCGACCGCGAAGTTGGCCGTCCCGTCGATGGGGTCGACGTACCAGCGGACGCGGTCGTCCCGGCCCTGGACGCCGCCCTCCTCCCCCACGACGACGGAGCCGGGGGTCTGCTCGTCGAGCACTTCCCGGATGGTCTCCTCCGCGGCGCGGTCGTGCTCGGTGACCGGGTCGTGGAAGTCCAGCTTGAGGTCGATCCCGGGGCGGGAGCGGAACGCCGTCCGCAGCCGGTCGCCGGTCGTGCGGGCGGCGAGCTCGGCGATCGCGGCCAGCTCCCGTGAGGCGGGCACGTCGGCGTTCATCGGTCTCCTAGGGGCCGGTTCAGGGGCGCGGACGCTTCGACGGTATCCGAGGGTGCGCGGCCACCGGTCCGCGAGCACCGGCCTTGGGCGCTGGACGGTGAGCGGTCAGAGTTGGGTCTCCGCGTAGTCGCTCGCGGAGAACTCGATGCGGGGCTGGGAGCGCTCCAGGAAGTCGAACGCCTCGGGGACGGTGGTCGTCCAGCCGATCGCGTCCCAGATGCGGTGGCGGGCGAAGCCCTGCTCGGTGAGGCTCACCATCAGCTCGCGGAGCGGGTCGTAGACGCCGGTCGGGTCGAGGATGACGACGGGTTTCTCGTGCATGGACAGGACCCGGGCCGTCCACACCTCGAACAGCTCCTCCAGCGTGCCGATGCCGCCGGGCAGGATGAGGAACGCGTCGCTGCGCTCGTCCATCTCGCCCTTGCGGGTCCGCATGTCGGGGGTGACGATCAGCTCGTCGTTGTCCTCGTCGGAGATCTCGACGCTGACGAGGCCCTCGGGGATCACCCCGACGGTGCGGGCGCCGCCGGCCCGCGCGGCGCGGGCCACGGCGCCCATGCACGACACCTGGGCGCCGCCGCTGACCAGGCTGTGGCCACGCCGGGCCAGCTCGGTGCCGACGTCCGCGGCGAGGTCGACGTGGCGGCGGTCGATCCTGCCGCTGGACGAGCAGAACACGCAGACGGCGAGCGGCTTCGCTGAGGTCACCGGGCCAATCTAACCGCTGACCGGCCCGGGCGCCCCGCTAGTGGGCGGCGATGTCCCTGCGCCGGAAGCCGAGCATGCCCGCGGCGGACAGGACGGCGGTCAGCGCCACCAGCCAGGCGAAGGGCACGGCGGTGAACGCGGCGCCGGGGAGCTTCGGGACGTGGGTGAACGGCGAGACGTTCAGCACCCACTGGTCAAGGTCGAGCGCAGGGCCGAACATCGTGATCACGATGAACGCCCCGACCGCGGCCCAGACCGCGCCGGTGAACCGGGGCGCCAGCCCGAACAGGGCGAGCGCGAGCGCCGCGACCAGCCAGACGGCGGGCAGCTGCGCCAGCGCCGCCACGAGCACCCGCGGCAGCTCGCGGCCGACGTCGCCGACGTTCAGCCCGTGCGCCAGCCCGGCGGCGGTGCCCGCGACGGCCATCGCGGCGGCGGGCCCCAGCAGGGCGAACACCAGGTGCCCGGCCGCCCACCGCAGCCGGGTGGCCGCCGTGGCGAGCAGCGGCTCGGCGCGCCGGCCGGTCTCCTCCGTCCGCATGCGCAGCGTGGCGGAGACCGCGTAGGCGGCGGCGATCAGCCCGAGGATGCCCATCGCCGAGGCGAAGAAGGCGTCGGTGATGCCGGACTGCCCGCCGAGGGTCCTGAAGAACTCCGCCAGCTCGGGGCTGTCCCGCATCATGTCGCGCACTCCGCCGGCGACGGCGCCGTACACGACGCCCAGCGCGGCGAACCCGGCGAGCCAGCCGTACAGGGCCCGGCTGTGGAGCCGCCACCCGAGTCCGAAGGGGCCGGACAAGCGCGGTGCGGCGCCCGCGGGCCCGAGCTTCGGCGGCAGGATGCCCGCGCCGACGTCGCGGCGGGCCGAGAGCGCCGCGGCCGCCGCCATCAGCGCCGCGACGAGCACCGCGACCAGGGCGAACGTCCACCAGCGCTCTCCGCCGTAGGGACGCGCCCGCTGCGCCCAGCCGAACGGGGAGAGCCAGCCGAGCCAGGACAGCGCGTTGCCCTCGCCGCCGACGTCGGCGGCCATCCGGACGACGAACGCGCCGCCGAGCGCGCCGACGGCCGCTCCCCTGGCCGCGCCGGCGCCCTCGCTGAGCTGGGCGGTGATGCCGGCGACCGCCGCGAACACGCAGCCCCCGGCCGCGAACTGGAGGCCGAAGGCCAGCGACCCGGCGAGCGGCAGGCCCTGGGCGGCCATGCCCGCGGCGAGCAGCACGGCGATGGCGAGGTTGGCGGCCAGCGTGACGGCGAGCGCGGCGGCCAGGCCCGCGCCGCGGCCGGTGACGGTGGCGCCGAGCAGCTCGCGGCGCCCGGCCTCCTCCTCGGCCCGGGTGTGCCGGACGACCGTCAGCGCGCTGATGACGCCGATCACGACGGGCATGAACCCGGCGCGCTGGGCGACGATGCCGCCGATGTCACCGCTGTACAGCGGCCCGTAGAGCGCCAGGAACGTCGGGTTCGTCCCCGTGGTCCCCGCGTACTGGAGCCGGTCGGCGGCCGCGGGGAGCAGCGCCTCGGTGGCGGGGACGAGGTTGACCGTCACCAGGGCGGGCGCCAGCACCCACAGGGGGAGGAGGAACCGGTCGCGCCGCAGCACGAGCCTGATCAGCCCCCACGTGCCCGCGAGCGCCGTCATGTCGCGGCCTTCTCGGCGAGTTCGTCCTTGTAGTGCCGCAGGAACAGCTCCTCCAGCGTCGGCGGGCGGCTGACCAGGCTCCGGACGCCGACCTCGGTGAGGCTGCGCAGCGCGTCGTCCAGCCGGGGCGTGTCCACCTCGAACCGGATGGTCGTCCCGTGTATCTCGACGTCGTGGGCGCCCGGCAGCGGGAGCCCGTCCGGCGGGGCCGCCAGCTCGGCGTGGATCGAGGTGCGCGTCAGGTGCCGCAGCTCGTCCAGGGTGCCGGACTCGACCGCGGCGCCCTTCCGGATGATCGTGACCCGGTCGCACAGCGCCTCGACCTCGGACAGGATGTGGCTGGACAGCAGGACGGTGCGCCCCTCGTCCCGCGCCTCGCGGACGCACCGCTGGAAGACCTCCTCCATGAGGGGGTCGAGGCCGGAGGTGGGCTCGTCCAGGAGCAGCAGCTCGGCGTCGGAGGCCAGGGCGGCGACGAGGCCGACCTTCTGCCGGTTGCCCTTGGAGTAGGCGCGGCCCTTCTTTCGCGGGTCGAGCTCGAACCGCTCCAGCAGCTCGGCCTTGCGGCGCTCGTCGGTCCCGCCGCGCATCCGGCCGAGCAGGTCGATCACCTCGCCGCCGGACAGGTTCGGCCACAGCGTCACGTCACCGGGGACGTAGGCGAGCCGGCGGTGCAGTTCGGCGGCGTCGCGCCAGGGGTCGCCGCCGAGCAGCCGTGCCGTGCCCGCGTCCGCGCGCAGCAGGCCGAGCAGGACCCTGATGGCGGTCGACTTCCCGGAGCCGTTCGGGCCCAGGAAGCCGTGCACCTCGCCTTGCCGGACGGTCAGGTCCAGGCCGTCCAGTGCGCGGGTGCGGCCGAAGTTCTTGACCAGGCCGGACACCTCGACGGGGGGTTGGTTCGCTGTCACCGGTCCTCCTCGGCGGGGGGTCGCAGGCCCTCCGCGATCATGGTCTTCAGGGCGCGGCGGGTCTGCTCGACCAGCTCGGGGGTGAGGAGCCGGTCGTCCAGGACGTCGATCATCGCGAGGGCGAGCCGGGGGTAGCCGTCGCCCAGCAGGACGTCGCCGCCGAGGGCGCGGGAGAGGTGCTCGTTGAGCACGATCACCCCGAAGCTGATGGCGGTCATGACGGCGGCGTAGGCGTGCAGATCGTCGGTCTCGGCCTTGGCCATCCCGGGGGTCCCCTGGCCGAGGACCTCCTCGCTGAACTTCACGGCGTCGTCGAACAGCGTGCGGGCGGCCTCGGAGTCGTCGGCCAGGGTGCGCGCCAGGTAGAGCTGGATGGGCCGGGCCGTCCGCATGGCGATCGACAGGAAGTCCGGGCTGCCCATGCCGCCGGCGAGCGCGTCCCGCTTGATCTCGCGGATGCTCTCGATGACGTGCCCGTCGCACGCCCGGCGCAGCGCCTCCTTCGTCCCGAAGTGGTGCTGGACCAGCGCGGGCGACACCCCGGCGGCCTTCGCGATCCCGCGGATCGTCGCGCCCTTGGCGCCGTGCTCCGCGAACTCCAGCAGCGCCGCGTCCCTGATCCGGGCGCGCCCGGTCAGGTCCTCGGGCCGCGCTCCTCGTGCCATCCCGCCCACCTGTACGCATGTTCAGCAGACTGTACGTTCGTACACTGTACTCCTGTACAGGCGCGGGCGTCCAGGACGGGGGTCAGCCGCCCCCGGGGAGCTCGCCGAGCGTCACCTTGACCTCCTCCTTCGAGCCGTCCTGCTTCTGGATCTCGACCGGCACGGTGTCGCCGGGGTCGAGGTTCGCCAGGACGCTGGTCAGCGCCGTCTGGTCCGGCGTCGGGGTGCCGTTCACCGACAGGATCAGATGGCCGGGCTCGATGCCCGCCTTGGCGGCGCCGCTGTTCCGCGTGACCTCCACCACGGCGACCGCGGACCCCTGGCCGCTCTCCGGGTCGATGAGCGTCCGCACCACCACGCCGAGCGCCGCCCGGCCCGAGCTGGAGACCTCGCCGGACCTGATGAGCTGCGGGACGATCCGCTTGACGGTGTCGCTCGGCGTCGCGAACCCGATGCCGGGCGCCGCTCCCCCGGCCCCCGGGTCCTGGGCGGCGGCGGTCGGGACGCCGATGACCTCGCCGTTGAGCGTGACGAGGGCGCCGCCGCTGTTGCCCGGGTTGATCGGCGCGCTCGTCTGGATCGCGTCGGCGATGGTCGAGCCGGAGAAGTCGCCCTCGCCCTGGGTCGAGACCGTCCGGTGCAGCGCCGACACGATGCCGTTGGTCACGCTTCCGGCCAGGCCCAGCGGGTTGCCCATGGCCAGGACCATCTGCCCGACCTCCACCTTGGTGGAGTCGCCCCACGCGGCCGCCTTGAGGGAGCCGCCGTCCACCTTGACCACCGCCAGGTCGTCAGGGGCGAAAGCGCCCACGAGACTGGCCTTCTGCGGTGAGCCTCCGCTGGACGCCGTGACCCGTATCTCCCGCGCCCCGGCCACCACGTGGGCGTTGGTGACGATATGGCCCTGGTCGTCGAACACGACCCCCGAACCCTCTCCCCCGCCCGTATCGATCTTCACCACCGAGGGCAGCACGGTGTCGACGACCCGCTCGAACTGCGCCTGCACCTCGGCCGCCGCTCCCGTCGCCGCCACCGGGGTCGGGGTCGGGGCCGCCCCGGCAGTCTCGCCCGCATCGCCGTCGCCGCCGCCGCTGCATCCGGCCGCCAGGAGCAGGCCCATCGCCGCCGCGCACGCTTTCACGCTCGTGTTCCGGTTCACGTTGCACCTCCGACGGAGTGGTTCCCGCGTCGCGGAGAACAGGCATGGAACCGGTCAGGACTTCGCCATGGCGCAGGGGGGATTTCGGAATGCGGCGTTAGGGGCCCGGCGGAACGGAAAGCCGTTCTTCGGGGTCACCGCCGTCGGAGCGCAGCGAGGAGTGGAATGGTGTGCGGCAGCGAGATCCGTGGCATGCTCCAGCCCTTCCTGCTCCTGCTGATCTACCAGCGGCCGGACCACGGCTACGAGCTGATCGAGCGGCTCGCCAGGATGGGCGTCGCGGACGTCGAGCCGGGGCACGCCTACCGGGTGCTGCGCGGCCTGGAGCGGGAGCGGCTGCTGACGTCGAGCTGGGTCCCCTCGGACGCGGGGCCCGCCCGCCGGCGCTACGAGCTGACGGCGGAGGGCCTCACCGAGCTGCGGGCGCGGATGTCGGGCCTGGCCCGGTTCGGGACCGTCCTCGATTCGTTCCTGCTGCTGTGGAGGGAGAAGCCGGATCCGCCCGCTTCTCCCCCCGCCCCGGTCGACGCGCGGGTGGATTCGCGCTAGCGCGCTCTCACCCGCGCTCTCACCCGCGCTCTCGCATGTGCTCTCACATGCGGGTCATCCGGATGTAGCGGCGCATCGCCGGCCATTCCCGCCAGATCATCGCGGCGAATCCGGCGCCGGCCACGCAGGCCGTCGCGATCATTGCCTTCCGCATTTCCTCCCCCCTCCCTCGGCTCAGCCGGGCGGCACGTTGGGCATGCTCGGCAGGATCGGATCGCGCCTGCCGGCGCGGATCCCGGTCGAGCGCCGCGAGTCGGCGGTGCCGTCCTCGTGGTGCCCGACCTCGTTCTTGTAGGCGCCCTTCGCGTTGCCCTGGCGGACGCCCTTGACGTGCGAGGGCGCGTCCGGCTTCACGTCCGGCTTCCCCACGCGGATCTCGGCCATCAGTGCTCCTTCGTCCCTGGTGAGTTCGTCTCTGTCAGGTCCCTGAAGAACGCGTCGATGTCGTCCCACACCCGGTCTCCCCCGGACAGGCCCGTCCATGACCGCCTGATCACGGCGACGAGCCGGTAGCAGTCGTCGATCGGCACGAGCCACTGCTCGTCGGCGCCGCGCACCGTGTTGACCAGCAGCGCCTCGACGCCGGGGCGCAGCTCCGCGAGCCGCGGGGCGCGGGCGGTCACGTCCGCCCAGGTGCCCGGGTCCACGGTCCACTCGGTGGCGCCCATGGGGCTCGGGTAGCGGGCGGTGACGGAACCGTCCGGTCCGGCCGTGAAGAACGCCAGCCCGACCGGGACGCCGAGCTCCGCGGCGGGCACCCCGCGGAGCCTCTCCCGGCGCCGGGGGACGAGCCGGTAGTGGCCGTATCCGGCGCCCTCCCGCTCGAACAGGAGGCCGCACGCGCGGCAGGCGCAGAGCAGCTCGCCCTTGCTCTCGTCCAGGACGTGGGCGTGCGGCTCCGGCGCGGGCGCGTCGCAGAGGCCGCAGGTGTCGGCCTCCTCGCGCGCCGCCGGACCCGCGGCGGCGGACGCCCGCCGGATCGCCCGGTCGAGAGCCCCGGACCTCACGCGGCACCGTCCGCCGCGGCCGCGGGCGGCCGCATCAGCGCGTCGACCGGGACGAACGCCGCCGGGGCCTTCGGGGCCACGAGCTCCACCCCGGCCAGCTCCGGGGCGGCCGCCAGCACGGCCTCCCGGACGAGTTCCCCGGCGGTCTCCGCGCCGCCCCCGCAGCCGCCGCCCTTCAGCCCGACCCGTGCCGTCCCCGCCTCGATGCCGACGAGGTCGACCTCGAAGCCCTGCCGGTTCAGGCGCGGCCGGAGACCGTCCAGGGTCCGGGCGACGCGCCGCTCGACCGGCTCGGGATGGATGCCGTGGAGCACGAGCAGGTGGCCGACGAGGTCGTCCTCCACCAGGGCCTCGGCAGCGGCCGTGGGGATGTGCTCCATCACCCGCGCCAAGGCCTCGCCGTAGACCTCGGTCAGCATGGCGACCGAGTCGAGGGCGGTCTCGGCCGTCGCGCCGGGCGTCTGCTCCAGCCGGCCCAGTGTCTCGTCCAGCCGGGCCAGCCGGTCGGCCACCTCCCCCTCGTCCAGGCGGGATCGCGGCCCGTCATTCATGGGTCGCACCGAACATCGGCGAGTGGATCTTCTTCAGCGTCCGCCCGCCGCCGACGTACATGTGGACGCCGCACGGCAGGCACGGGTCGAAGCTGCGGACGGCGCGCATGATGTCGACGCCCTTGAACTCGTCCGGGCCGTTCTCCTCGAAGATCGGCATGTCCTGGACGGCGTCCTCGTACGGGCCGGGCGTGCCGTAGATGTCGCGCGGGCTGGCGTTCCACGGCGTCGGCGGGTACGGGTGGTAGTTCGCGATCTTCTTGTCCTTGATGACGAGGTGGTGGGACAAGACCCCGCGCACCGCCTCGTGGAACCCGCAGCCGATCGCCTCGTCGGGGACCTCGAAGTCGTCGAAGACCCGGGTGTCCCCGTCGTGGACGCGGCCGAGCGCCTGCTCGACGAAGTACACCGCCATCGCCGCCGCGTAGGCGATGAAGTAGCCGCGGGCCCGGTCGCGCTCCAGGGCGTTGGACCACTTCGGGATGCGCCATTCCAGCGTCATCTCCGGCAGCCGCTCGCCCTTCGGCAGGTTGATCTGGACGCTGGACCCGGTCGACTTCACGTACGGGGTGTCGACCAGCCCGGCCAGCGCGGTGGTGTAGAGCCGCGCGAACGGGCCGCCGCCGGTGTCCAGCGCGAGGTGCTCCCCGGTCTGCGGGTGCAGCCAGCGCGGGCTCATCACCCAGGAGTACTTGTCATTGAAGTCGCGCTTCTGCGGAACCGGGACCGTGGTCTGGTTCCACGGGTGCCGCATGTCGACCGGGTTCCCGAGCGGGTCGAGGGTGACGAACGGGTCCTCGTTCACCCAGTCGTCGTAGTAGGAGCTGCCCAGCAGGATGCGCATGCCGAGGTTGATGTCGACCAGGTTCGTGGTGAGCAGCTCGCCGTCGATGACGATGCCGGGGGTGACGTACATCGCCTTGCCCCACCGGTCCATCGTCTCGTACCGGTAGTCGACCACCGCCGGGTCCTGGAAGGCGCCCCAGCAGCCGAGCATGACGCGGCGGCGCCCGACCTCCTCGTAGCCCGGCAGCGCCTCGTAGAAGAAGTCGAAGACGTCGTCGTTCATCGCGACGGCCTTCTTGACGAAGTCGACGATGCCGATCAGCCGGGACAGGTAGTCGGTGAACAGGGTCGGGGTCGGCATCGTCCCGACGCCGCCCGGGTAGACGGTCGAGGGGTGCACGTGCCGCCCCTCCATCAGGCAGAACATCTCCCGGGTCGTGCGGCTGATCTGCAGGGCCTCCTTGTAGACCGCCCCCTCGAACGGGTTGAACGCCTCCATGATCTCGGCGATCGTCCGGTACCCGTGGACGGCCGCGTTCGGCGCGTCGGTGGTCTTCGCCTTCTTCAGCACGCTCGGGTTGGTGTCCTTGACCATCGCCTCGCAGAAGTCGACGAAGACGAGGTTGTCCTGGAAGAGCGTGTGGTCGAACATGTACTCGGCCGCTTCGCCGAGGTTGAGGATCCACTCGGCGAGCGGCGGGTTCTTGATGCCGTACGCCATGTTCTGCGCGTACACCGAGCACGTGGTGTGGTTGTCGCCGCAGATGCCGCAGATCCGGCTGGTGATGAAGCCCGCGTCGCGGGGGTCCTTGCCCTTCATGAACACCGAGTAGCCGCGGAACAGCGAGGACGTGCTGTGGCACTCGGCGACCCGCCGGTTCGCGAAGTCGATCTTGGTGTAGATGCCGAGGTTGCCGATGATGCGGGTGATCGGGTCCCACGACATCTCCACGAGCTGCCCGGGTTCGGTCCCGGCGGGCCTCGGCGCGGTCTTCGCCATCGATGTGTCCTCTCTGACTGCTCGGGTTGGGGCTAGGGCCGCCAGCGCGGGTTGTAGCCACTGGTCAGCACCTCGCGGTTGTGGTGCCACCGGGGTTCCTTGTTCGCGGTCGCGTTGGTGAGGCCGCGCATCCGGCGGATGAAGGCGCCGTACGGTTTGATCAGCGTCGTGGACAGGCTGCCGCCGGGCGGGGCGTCCATGAACGGCATGAACTTGTCCGGGAAGCCCGGCATGGTGCAGGCGATGCAGATGCCGCCGACGTTCGGGCAGCCGCCGACGCCGCCCATCCAGCCGCGCTTGGGGACGTTGCAGTTCACCACCGGACCCCAGCAGCCGATCTTCACCTGGCACTTCGGCGAGTTGTAGTCCTTGGAGAAGTCGGCCTGCTCGTAGTAGGCCGCGCGGTCGCAGCCCTCGTGGACCGTCTTGCCGAAGATCCACTGCGGCCGGAGCATGTCGTCCAGCGGCGGTGGCGGCGCGCCGCCCGCCGCGTGCTGGAGCACCCAGGTGAGCGTCTCCATGAAGTTCTCGGGCTGGACCGGGCAGCCGGGGACGTTGACGATCGGCAGTCCGCCCGCCGACCGGAAGTCCCACCCGAGGTAGTCGGCGAGCCCCATGCACCCGGTCGGGTTGCCCGCCATCGCGTGGATGCCGCCGTACGTCGCGCACGTGCCGGCCGCGACGACCGCCCACGCCCGCGGCGCGAGCCGGTCGAGCCACCAGTCGAGCGTCACCGGCTCCCCGGTCTCCGGGTCGTTGCCGAACGACGACCAGTGCCCGTCCCCGTTGATCTTCTCGTTGGGAACGGAGCCCTCCAGCACGAAGATGAACGGCTCCAGCTCACCGCGGGCCGCCGCCCGGAACGGGGCCAGGAAGTCCTCGCCGCCCTGCGTCGGCGACAGCACCTTGTTGTACAGGTGCACCTTCGGCAGTCCCGGGATGAGCCCGTTGACCACGTCCTCGATCGAGGGCTGCCCCGACGCGGTGATCGACACGGTGTCGCCGTCGCAGCTCATGCCCTCCGAGATCCACAGGATGTGGATCTCCTTGAACCCGTTCTCGCCGTTCACGTGTGCCTCCTCAGTCGCGGGCCGGCTCAGCGGCCGGCGCGTCCACGGTGATCGACTCCAGGACGACGTCCTCCCGCCCGGCGCTCCGCACGTCGACGGACCCGCACGCCGGGCACGCCGCCAGCGCCGTGGCGGAGTTCACCGGGGTCCGGGCGCCGCAGCGGTCGCAATGCACCGAGAGCGGCTCCAGCACCAGGTCGAGCGCGGCGTCCTCGGCCGCGGTGCCCGCGGCGGCGACCCGCACGCCCTGCTCGATCACCTCCGGGTCGACCGGGTGGCCGCCGACGCGGACCCGCATGCCCCGCACCGGGCGGCCGTCCGCCCGCCGGAGGGCCGCCTCGACGATCCCCTCGCACATCCCCGCCTCATGCATTGGTCCGCTCCACTTCCCTGTTCGCTTCGTCCCGGGCCAGGTCCGCGACGAGCCGGACGGCGTCGTCCAGCGCGGCGCGCACGGGCTCGGACAGCTCCATCCGCTCCTCCAGGACGGCGGGCCGGCAGCCCACCACGAGGACGCGGCCGATCTCGCCGCCGAGCCGCCGCAGCAGCCGCAGCACGGCCGTCGGGTTCATGCCGTGCCCGTCGACGGCCGGGGGGCCGAGGGGGTCGGCGAAGTCCGCGCCGGCGACCGCGTCGTCCACGGCGGCCGCGTCCACGTGGATGACGGCGAGGGTGCCGGGCGGGCCCTCGACGCGCACCGCGTCCACCATGATCAGCGTGTCGTGCCGGCCTTCCAGCAGCTCGTAGGCCAGGTGGACGCCGCGGATGCCGTAGTCGGCGACCCGCACGCCGTCCGGGAGCGCGCCCCCGTCCGGCGGGCCGTCCCGCAGGATGCGCCGGGCGACCTCCACGCCGAAGCCGTCGTCGGCGAGGAACACGTTGCCGATCCCGGCGACGAGCACCCGGCTCACCGCGGTTCCCCGTCCGCGGCGGCGGGCAGGGGCTCGACCTCGTCGGGGGCGAAGTACCGGAACCGCCCGTACCACTGGTTGAGGTCGGCGGCCGGGTCGTCCTCGACGGTGACCGCGAGGTGCGTGCCGTCGTCCACGTCGGTCATCACCGCCTCGACCAGCGCGGTCCTGCCGTCCAGGAACCGGTCCTGGGGGTCGGTGCCGCGGGTCCTCGGCCGCAGCCGCACCCGGCTCCCCTTCGCGACGGGCACCCCGGCGACCACGACCCCGGCGCCGTCGCTCTCCGGCAGCGGCGTGCGGATCGTGCCGTGCAGGCGGGCGAACGCCTCCGGCGACAGGGACTCCGTCCGGTCCAGGATCGCGGCGGCCCGCGGGTCGGTGCCGCGCGCCTC
This sequence comes from Actinomadura sp. 7K534, assembly GCF_004348575.1. Taxonomy (NCBI): domain Bacteria; kingdom Bacillati; phylum Actinomycetota; class Actinomycetes; order Streptosporangiales; family Thermomonosporaceae; genus Actinomadura; species Actinomadura sp. 7K534. The sequence goes on along the minus strand of NZ_SMKB01000066.1, from coordinate 8,246 downwards.
GCGCTTCTCCTCGTCGGTGAGCGTGAGCGTCCGCAACGAGAGGATCTCGTCGATCTCCGTCGCGTCGTGCAGGTCGCCGGGGCTCTCCGGGGCGACCTGCGGGTGGTCGTACAGGAGGATCGGCGAGGACAGGACGGCGTGCCGGTCGCCCGGCTCTCCGGTGAGCACGGGGAAGGTGTGGACGTTCACGCACTCCCTGGCCGCCGCGGCGGCCCATTCGGGCGGGTCCAGGAGGGAGAGGAACGCCCCGTCGTCGGTGCCGAGCAGGACGTGGCAGGCGAGCAGCGATCGGCACAGGGCCTCGTCGCGGGGCGCGTCCGCCGCCGTCGCCGCGTCCGTGTTGGCGATGTGCACGCGGAGCAGGTCGGCACGGGGCAGGTCAGCACGGGGCAGGTCGGCACGGGTCAGGTCGGCACGGGGCGGGGCCTCGCCGGGTGCCGCGGGCGGGGTCGCCGACAGCGTCACGACGGCCGTCAGGGGCCACCGCCTGCGGACCGCGCGTCCGACGACGCGGCCCTCGTCGTCGAGGATCGGGGCGGTGTCCTCGCCCCCGGGTGCGCGCAGCTCGAACTTCTGCTCCCCGGCCCGCAGATCCCGCAGCGGGATCCGGAAGTCGAACTCCTGCGGCACGGCCTCGTCGAAACCGACTTCCATCCGTTCCCCGGCGTTCACGAAATCGGCCGGATGAAAGGACCCTTCCGGAAGCCGCTCTTCCACACTTTTCCGCTGAGTCTGCAGAAACCGGACCCGGCACGTCACCGCGGCGTCGTCGGGCGCGCTGAGCAGGCACTCGGTCTGCTGCCAGGGCGCCTCGGCCGAGCCGGCCACGCTCGTGTCGGTCAGCCCGTGCGCGTCGGCCCAGGCAGGCGGCACGATGACGCCGAACTGCCAGCGCACCCGGTTCTTGCCGGACGAGCGCCGGTAGGGATAGAGCAGGTAGCCCTCGTAGAGGATCGCATCGGCCACAGCGCGGGCGTGCGCGAAACTCCTGGCGACCCTGGCCGGTCCGTTCTCCACCGACACCCCCACCCCTTCCGCAGACGAATGCGCATGCCCGATTCGACGCTTTCGCGCGGCGGGGCAGCACCTCAGCTATAGCAACAGGAAAAGGGGCCCGGTAAGTGACGGCGTCCAGTAAGTGCACGGCTCATATACCGCCTCCCCCGGCCCGGCGCATGTTCGCCGGATCAGGGGGCAGAGATGTCACGCGCAGGGAGGTCGCCATGGGATCGCGGATGCCGGAGCGGAGCACCGGGACGGTCGTCAGGGCCGGGGCGCGGGGCCTCGTCGGCGCCATGGCGATGACCGGGGTGCGGACGGTGACCGCGGCCGTCGGGCCGCGCGAGCAGAGCCCGCCCGAGGCGATCGTGGAGCAGCGCGTGCCGCTCGTCAGCGGGCTGCCCGAGCGGCACGAGGCGGCGGTCACCGAGCTGCTGCACTGGACCTACGGCGCCGCGGGCGGCGCGGCGTACGGGCTCCTGCCGCGCGGCGTCCGGAGCAGGCCCGCCAGCGGCCCCGTCTACGGCCTGCTCATCTGGCTCGGCTTCGAGGTCGGCATCGCCCCGCTGCTCGGCGTCCACCACGCGCACGAGCACGGTGTCGCCTGGCGGGCGGGGACGGCCCTGGACCACCTCCTGTACGGCATCGTCGTCGGCGGGCGGCTCGCCCCCGAACCCCCGTCCGCACGCGGCCGCGCCCGCCGCCCGGTCACTCCGCTTCGGCGGCGCAGGAGTCGAGGTAGGGCGCGAGTTCGCGGACCACGGTCCTGAGCGGGCGGACGCTCTGCTCGGCCCGCGCCATCAGGATCGCCCCCTCCAGCGCGCTGATCATCAACGTGGCGAGCGCCTCCGCCCTGCGGGCCGGGACGCCCATCCCGGCCAGCTCCCGCGCGACGGGGCGGCGCCAGCAGGCGAACGCGGCGGCGGTCGCGGCCCGGGTCGACTCGGCGGAGTCCGCGCAGTCGACCGTCGCCGCGGCCACGGGGCAGCCCCCGGCGAAGCCCGCCGACCGGAACTCGTCGGTCCACTGCTTCGCCATCGCCGCGAAGAGCCTGCCCGGGGTGGGCCGTGACATCGCGGACATGAACCGGGCGACCCGCGCGCTCGCGTAGCGGCCGGCCCACTCCACGGCCTCGTTGACGAGCTGCTCCTTGCCGCCAGGGAAGTAGTGCTGCAGCGAGCCGCGCGGCGCCCCCGCGTGGTCGGCGACCTCCCGGAGGCCGGTGGCCGTGACCCCGTCGCGGCGGATGAGCTGGGCCGCGCTGAAGACCATCCGCTCCCGCGGCCCCCGCTCGGCGCCTCCCATGCCGCCTCCCGACGCTGTTTCACGTGGCTGACGCTGTTTCAAGTGGCTATTGCCAGCTTCACCAGGATCATTATCATGACCGTTGTCATAACTGGCAAGGCCGGCGATCCCGGCCGGAGGCGGTGGTGGACATGGACGTCGGTTTCATCGGGCTAGGCGTCATGGGGCGGCCGATGGCGCTCAACCTCGCCCGCGCGGGCACCCGCCTCGTCGTCTGGAACCGCACCGCCGCCGCGAGCGAGGTGCTGCGGGAAGCGGGGGCGGAGGTGGCCGCGAGCCCCGCGGAGGTGTGCCGGCGCGCGCGGGTCGTGCTGCTCATGCTGGCCGACGGCCCCGCCATCGACGCGGTGCTGGGACGCGGCACTCCCGGGTTCGTGGCGAACGTCGCCGGGCGCGTCATCGTCCACATGGGGACGACGTCGCCCGGCTACTCGCGCGGCCTCGAAACCGACGTGCGGGCCGCCGGGGGCCGGTACGTCGAGGCCCCCGTCTCCGGCTCGCGCGGGCCCGCCGAGACGGGGCGGCTGGTGGCGCTGCTGGCGGGCGAGCCGTCCGCCGTGGAGACCGTCCGCCCGCTGCTCCGGCCGATGTGCCACGAGGCGTTCGTGTGCGGGGCCGTCCCGAGCGCGCTGCTGATGAAGCTGTCGGTCAACCTGTTCCTGATCACGATGGTCACCGGGCTGGTGGAGGCGTTCCACTTCGCCGACCGGAACGGCCTCGACCAGGGGCTCCTCCGGGACGTCCTGGACGCGGGCCCGATGGCGAGCACCGTGTCACGGGCGAAGGCCGGCAAGCTCGTCGACCGCGACTTCACCGTCCAGGCGTCCATCGTCAACGTGCTGGACAACAACCGCCTCGTCGCCGAGGCGGCCCGTGCGTCCGGTGTCGCCTCGCCGCTGCTGGACGCCTGCCACGCCCTCTACCGCGAGACCCTCGCCCTGGGGCACGGCCAGGCGGACATGGCGGCGGTGCTCCACGCGATCGCGTCCCGGACGGCGTCCCACCGCGACACCGGCTGACCCCGCCCGGCCTGCTCGCCTACTCGGCCTGCTCGGCCTCCTGGACCTGCCGGGCGGTCTCCTGCCGGGCGCGGGCCTCGGCGAGCTCCTGCTCGGCGCGGGAGTGGCCCTCGACGATGATGCGGACGGCCTCGTCCGGGTCGTCGGTGAGGTGGACCAGGTCGAGGTCATGGGCGGCGATCTTGCCGGTGGTCAGCATCCGGTCGCGGATCCAGTCCATGAGGCCGCCCCAGAACTCGGTGCCGACCAGCACGATCGGGAACCGGGTGATCTTCCCGGTCTGCACGAGGGTGATCGCCTCGAACACCTCGTCCAGCGTCCCGAACCCGCCGGGCAGGACCACGAACGCCTGCGAGTACTTGACGAACATCGTCTTGCGGACGAAGAAGTAGCGGAACTGCAGCCCGATGTCGACGTGGTCGTTGATGCCCTGCTCGAAGGGCAGCTCGATGCCGAGCCCGACCGACAGGCCGCCGCTCTCGTCGCACCCCTTGTTGGCCGCCTCCATGATCCCCGGGCCGCCGCCGGTGATCACCGCGTAGCCGGCCTCGTGCAGCTTGGCGCCGATCTCCACGCCGAGCTTGTAGTCGGCGGAGTCCGGCTTGGTGCGGGCGCTGCCGAACACGCTGACCGCTTTCGGCAGCTCCGCCAGGAGGCCGAACCCCTCCACGAACTCGGCCTGGATGCGCAGCACGCGCCACGGGTCGGCGTGCACCCAGTCGACGGGGCCGCGGCTGTCCAGCAGCCGCTGGTCGGTGGTGGTCTTGGGGACGGCCCTGCCCCGCAGCGTCGCGGGCCCCTGCCGCCGGAGGGGGGACTGAGGATTCAATGTCATGAGGCCACGTTAACGGGGCCCTCCAGCCACGTGCGCATACGTCGCTCGCACTCCGCTATCAGGGGAATCTCCACGTACTCGTCGCGGGTGTGGGCGAGGGTCGGCTCGCCGGGGCCGTAGTTGACGGCCGGGATTCCGAGCTCGGCGAAGCGCGCGACGTCCGTCCAGCCGAGTTTGGCGCGGACGGCGGCGCCGCTGGCGGCGACGAACGCGGCGGCGGCCGGGTGCGTCAGCCCGGGACGCGCGGCCGACGCGCTGTCGGTGATCTTCACCCCGAAGCCGCGGAAGATTTCCCGGAGGTACGCCTCGGCGTCGGCGGGCGACTTGTCGGGAGCGAAGCGGTAGTTCACCGTGACGACGCACTCGTCGGGGATGACGTTGCCCGCGACGCCGCCGCTGATGAACACGGCGTTCAGGCCCTCGTGGTACTCCAGGCCGTCCACGACCGGGCGGGCCGGCTCGTAGGCGCGCAGGACGTCCAGGATCCGCCCGGCCGCGTGGATCGCGTTGGAGCCCATCCACGCCCGCGCGCTGTGCGCCCGCTCCCCCGTCGCGGTGACCTCGGCGCGCATCGTGCCCTGGCAGCCGCCCTCGATGAGCGCGCCGGTCGGCTCCATCAGCACGGCGAAGTCACCGGCGAGCAGCTCGGGGCGCGTGGCCGCGAGCCGCCGCAGCCCGTTGCGCTCGGCCTCGATCTCCTCGCACTCGTAGAAGACGTAGGTGATGTCGCGCACCGGCTCGGTGAGGGTCGCGGCGAGCCGGAGGGCGACGGCGACGCCGCTCTTCATGTCCGTCGTCCCGCAGCCGTAGAGGCGGTCGCCCTCCACGCGGGACGGCAGGTTGCCGTTCAGCGGCACGGTGTCGAGATGGCCCGCCAGGACGACCCGTTCGTCGCGGCCGAGATCGGTGCGGGCGACGACGTTGTGGCCGTGGCGTTCGACCGTCAGATGCGGGAGGGCGCGCAGCGCCTCCTCGACGGCGTCGGCGAGGGGTCCTTCCGCGCCGCTCACCGACTCGATGTCGACGATCGCCGCCGTGAGGTCCGCGACGTCGGAGAGAAGATCCAGCCCCATGCTCAAGTCCTATCATCGAGTCGTGGTGGAGATGCTGGAGTGCGCCGTCCGTTGGGCGGTCCCCGCCGACGACCCCGAGATGCGGGCGCTGCTCGACGACGGGGAGCGCGAACGCTACGAGCGTTTCATCCGCGCGGAGGACAAGGCCCGGTTCGTCACCGGGCGGTTCCTGGCGCGGACGGCGCTCGCCGAGGTCACCGGCCTGGACCCGCGGGCCATGCGGTTCAGCACCGACTGCCGGCTGTGCGCCGGCACCCACGGCAAGCCGCGCCTCCCCGGCGCCCGCGTCGACTTCTCGCTGTCGCACTCCGGGGACCGGGTCGTCCTCGTCCTCGCCGAGGGCGCCGAGGTCGGCGTGGACGTCGAGCGGGAGAGCGACCGCGACATCGACGGGCTCGCCAAGATGGTCCTCAGCGAGCCCGAGCGGGCGGCGCTGGCGGCCATGCCCGACCGCAGGCGCGGCTTCCACGCCTACTGGAGCCGCAAGGAGGCCTTGCTGAAGGCCACCGGCCACGGCCTCGCCGCCCCGATGACCGCCATCCGCCTCACCGCGCCCGACGAGCCGCCCGAGGTGCTGGAGTGGGACGGCGAGGCGGCGGTCTCGCCGGTCCGGCTGGCCGACCTCACGCCCGGCCCCGGCTACGCCGCCGCGGCCGCCGTCCTCACCGGCCGCCCCCTCAGGATCACCGAGACCCCGCTCTAGCGGACGGCCGGCGCGGAGGCGCCGTCGGTCACGTGTTGATGCCGTGGTCGCGGAGGATGTCGTTGAGGGACGCCTTGTCGTGCCGCTGGCCCTCTTCGAGCCGCTTGAGGATGAGCACGGCCGGGAGCCCGAACGTCCCGCCCTTGAACTCCTTGTAGCGGGTCCCGCCGACGGCGACGCACCAGTCGGGGATGCGGCCCCGGCTGATCTCCTCGCCGGTCTCCACGTCGATGACCGGCATGGACGCCGACAGGTTCGTCCCGGAGCCGACGACGGCGCCCTTCCCGACCCGCGCCCCCTCGACGATCATCGAGCGGCTGCCGATCATCGCCTCGTCCTCGATGATCACGGGCTTGGCGTTCGGCGGTTCCAGCACGCCGCCGATGCCGACGCCGCCGGACAGGTGGACGTTCTTGCCGACCTGCGCGCACGAGCCCACGGTCGCCCACGTGTCGACCATCGTGCCGGAGTCGACGTACGCGCCGATGTTGGTGAACGACGGCATCAGCACCACGCCGGGCGCCAGGTAGGAGCCCCAGCGGGCGATCGCGCCGGGGACGACGCGGACGCCGTCCAGCCGGCTCTTCAGCGGGATGCGGTCGTGGTACCGGAAGTCGCCGACCTGGGAGCGCACCATGCCGAGGACCTTGAAGCTCAGCAGGATCGCCCGCTTGGCCCGCTCGTCGACGACGACTTCGTCGGACGCGGGGTCGATGTGGGCGACGCGGGCCTCGCCGGTGTCGATCTGGTCGACGGCGGCCACGATGGCGGCCCGCGCGTCGGCGTCGTCCGGCGTGAGGTCGGCGCGCCGCTCCCACAGCTCGTCGATGCCGCCGGAGATCGGGCTGGTGAACGTTTCGGTCATGCCTCCTGAGCTTACTGGTGGCCATTCCCCGGTACCGTCTTCGCGTGGCTGTTTGGGCGAGGTTGCGGGGGCACCCCGGGAAGGTGCCCGACGCCGGCGGCGGGCGCCGCCGGCGCGGCGGTTCGGCGTGGGCGGCGGGCCTGGCGGTCGTCGTGGTGCTGCTGGCCGTCGGCGGCTACGCCCTTTTCCAGCGGGCCCGCCCCTACCTGCACGGGTCCGGCTGCGAGGTCACCGCGAGCGCGGGCAAGATGTCCCTGGACCTGGAGCAGGGCGCGAACGCCGCCACGATCGCCGCCGTCGCGTTCCGCAAGCGGCTCCCCGAGCGGGCCGTGGTGATCGCCTACGCGACCGCGATCCAGGAGTCGCACATCCGCAACCTGCCGGGCGGCGACCGCGACTCGGTCGGCATGTTCCAGCAGCGTCCCTCGCAGGGCTGGGGCACCCCCGACAAGCTCCGCGACCCCGTCGTGTCGACCAGCAAGTTCTTCGACGCGCTGGTCCAGGTGAAGGACTATCTCGACCACGACCTCCACATCGCGGCGCAGGAGGTGCAGCGCAGCGCCGACGGCGAGGCCTACGCCCAGCACGAGGACGAGGGCGGGCTGCTCGCGGCGGCGTTCACCGGCCGCGAGCCGGGCACGGCGCGGTGCTGGTTCCCGCCCGACAAGCGGACCGACTCGCGCCGCCCGGACGCGCTCCGGGAGATGCGCCGCGCGTTCGGCAGCAGGCTCCAGGTGAGCGGCCCCGGCGCGCTCGCGGCAGGTGCCGCGTCCGACCCGGAGTCCTGGAACTCGGTGAAGGTCGGCAACGCCCGCGAGGGCTGGGCGGCCGCGACGTGGGCGGTGACGCACGCCCAGGTCTACGGCCTGACCGAGGTCCGCTTCGCGGGCAAGCACTGGCAGGTCGACGCGGGCCACGACGGCTGGACCCCCGACGAGTCCGCCCCGGACGACAACGTCATCATCAAGTGACCGCCTCCTGAGCCGTCTGGACGGGCACCCGCGAACCGGAGATCATTCCCGGTGGGCTGGACGGGTACTCGGTGAGGAGCTCATGCGCGGCGGGCGAGTGCTGGCGGGGCGGTACCGGCTGGACTCGCTGCTCGGCCGCGGCGGCATGGGCGAGGTCTGGCGGGCGACGGACCTGCGGCTGAACCGCACGGTCGCGATCAAGGTGCTCCCCTCGCGCGGCGCGTCCGAGCAGGCCGTGGCGCGGTTCCGGCGCGAGGCCGAGATCGCCGCGAGCCTCCAGCACCCCGGCATCGCGGTCCTGTTCGACACCGACACCGACGACGGGACGCTGTTCCTGGTCATGGAACTGCTGGACGGCACCGACCTGGCCGCGGTCGCCGCCCGCCACCCCCAAGGACTCCCCGTCGCCCGCGCCGTGCCGATCCTGGCCCAACTCGCCGACGCCCTCGCCGAGGCGCATGCCAAGGGTGTGGTGC
>NZ_SMKB01000544.1:0-638 GCF_004348575.1 Actinomadura sp. 7K534 | reverse complement strand
CCCCCGCGGCCTGCCCCCCGCGGTCATCGCCACCGCCGAGTACGACCGCCTGCGGCCCCAGGCCGAACGGCACGCCGGGCGGCTGCGGGACGCCGGGGTCCCGGTCACCCTCATCACCGGCACCGGCCTGGACCACGGATTCCTCGGCTGGGGCGCGTTCGCGCGCCGCCCCGCCGAGGCCATCGCCGAGATCGGCGCCGCCGTCCGCGACGCCCTCCGCCCCGAACCCCCGGTTTAGGGCGGTAGACAAAACAACGAGACCTCGACCATAAAGACCCTTGCCTCAACCGTTTAACCCGGTTGACGTGGGCAATCACCTAATAGTCACCAGGTGACCGGAACCGGTCCAAGGTCGAGGAGAAACCACCGTGTACAGCACGCACGAGATGCGGATGATCCAGGCCGACGCCTCCGGACTCGAACAGTGGGCATGCTCCACCTGCGGCCGCCGGCTCCAGCTGCGCTGGCCCCCCGACTACGAGAAGCGCGTCCTCGATCCCGGCGACCAGACCGCCTGCCACGTCGGAGCCACCGCCGACGCACCCCAGCCGCCCGACGCCCCGCCCGGCCCGGGACAGGCGCTCCGCAACCGGCGGCTCCGCGAAACCGGCATCGCCGACGTCGCGACACCCTGACCC
>NZ_SMKB01000065.1:0-32964 GCF_004348575.1 Actinomadura sp. 7K534 | reverse complement strand
CCCGTGAGCCCGCCCGTGAACCCGGCGGAGGCCCGCCGGACGGAGGCACGGCGATGAGCAGGCGCCGCCTGGACGCGGAACTCGTGCGCCGCGGCCTCGCCCGGTCCAGGGAGCACGCCGGGCAGCTGATCGGCGACGGCCGGGTGCGGGTCGGCGGGCAGCCCGCGGCGAAGGCGGCGACGCAGGTCGAGACCGGCGCCGCGATCGTGGTCGCCGAGGCGGCCGCCGGCCCGGAGTACGTCTCGCGCGGCGGGCACAAGCTCGCCGGCGCGCTCGACGCGTTCGGCGGGCCGGACGTCAAGGGCCGCGTCTGCCTGGACGCCGGCGCCTCCACCGGGGGGTTCACCGACGTCTTGCTGCGCGCCGGCGCGGCGCGGGTGTACGCGGTCGACGTCGGGTACGGCCAGATCGCATGGTCCCTGCGGACGGACGAACGGGTGACCGTGATGGAACGGGTGAACATCCGCGAGCTGACGCCGGAGATGCTCGACGGCGAGCCCCCGGAACTCGTCGTCGGCGACCTGTCGTTCATCTCCCTGAGGCTCGTCCTCGGGCCGCTGCACGCCTGCGCGGCGCCCGGCGCCGACTTCGCGCTCATGGTGAAACCGCAGTTCGAGGTCGGCAAGGACAGGGTCGGCGCGGGCGGGGTCGTGCGCGACCCGGAGCTCCGCGCCGACGCGGTGCGCCGCGTGGCCGGGCATGCGGCGACAATGGGGCTCGGGGTCCGGGGCGTGACGGCGAGCCCCCTGCCGGGCCCGTCGGGGAACGTGGAGTACTTCCTCTGGCTGCGCGAGGGCGCCCCGCCGCTCGACCCGGCCGACCTCGCCAAGGCCATCGCGGAGGGCCCGCAGTGATCGGCAGCGTGCTGAGCGGCAGCGCAATGAGCGACAGGGCTCCGCGGGACCGTACAGAGGGCGACCGAACCGGGAACGTACCCGACCGGGACGTCCGTCCAGCCGTCTGTACGCCGTAGCGCGTCGGGAGTGGGGCAGAGCATGAGCAAGAGGTCGGTGCTTGTCGTGGCGCACACGGGGCGTCCCGAGGCGATCCGCAGCGCCGAACTGGTCATCGAGCGGCTCAGCGAGGCCGGCATCTGCGTGCGGGTCCTCGACGAGGAGGCCGCCGCGATCGGCGGCACGGGCGTGGAAGTCATGCCCAGCACCGCGGCCGCGGCCGACGACGCCGAGGTCGTCATGGTCCTCGGCGGCGACGGCACGCTGCTGCGCGCCGCCGACCTGACCCGCACGTCCGGGACGCCGCTGCTCGGCGTCAACCTCGGCCACGTCGGGTTCCTCGCCGAGGCCGAGCGCGAGGACCTCGCCGCCACCGTCGAGGGGGTCGTGGCCCGCCGCTACGACGTCGAGGAGCGCATGACGATCGACGTCACCGCGCGCCGCAACGGCACGGTCCTCGGCACGACGTGGGCGCTGAACGAGGCGAGCATCGAGAAGGGCGAGCGGGAGCGGATGCTGGAGGTCGTCGCCGAGATCGACGGCCGCCCCCTGTCGAACTGGGGCTGCGACGGCGTGGTGTGCGCCACACCGACCGGGTCGACCGCGTACGCGTTCTCCGCCGGCGGCCCGGTCGTGTGGCCGGAGGTCGAGGCGATGCTGGTCGTGCCGATCAGCGCGCACTCGCTCTTCGCGCGTCCGCTGGTGGTGTCGCCGCGCTCGTCGGTGGCGGTGGAGGTGCTGCCCGGCACGCCCCGCGCCGTCCTGTGGTGCGACGGGCGGCGCACCCTCGACCTGCCGCCCGGCGCACGGGTCGAGGTCCGGCGCGGCGTCGAGCCGGTGCGGCTCGCGCGGCTCCATCTCACCCCGTTCACCGACCGGCTGGTAACTAAGTTCGGGCTGCCCGTGACGGGGTGGCGGGGCCGGGTCCGCCAGCCCGCGCGCCCCTCGCCCTCGCTGGAGGACTCGCAGGTCGGAGACGCTCCGGCCGCGGGCGGCGACCCCGGCCGCCCCGCGCCGGGCACGGCGGCGGACGGGGGGTCCGCGGCGCCGGACGGGGGAGCGTCCGGCGGGGAGAGGAGATAATCTCCACAGGCGCTGGTCCGGGATCTGTTTTGCGGAGGGTTGTGACGCTGGTGCGCCCGATGGTCGATGAGGTGCGGATCCAGGGCCTCGGAGTGATCGACGAGGCCGTGCTCGATCTGTCCCCGGGGTTCAACGTGGTGACCGGCGAGACCGGGGCGGGCAAGACCATGGTCGTCACCAGCCTCGGGCTGCTGTTCGGCGGCCGCGCCGACCCGCAGCGGGTCAGGCCGGGCGCCGACCGCGCCACCGTGGAGGGCCGGATCGTGGTCGACCCCGGCGGCCGCGCGGTCGAGCGCGTCGAGGAGTCCGGCGGCGAGCTGGACGACGGGGCGCTGATCGTCACCCGGTCGGTGTCGGCGGAGGGCCGGTCCCGCGCGTTCCTCGGCGGGCGGTCCGTCCCCGTCAACGTGCTGATCAACCTCGCCGACGACCTGGTCGCCGTGCACGGGCAGTCCGACCAGCAGCGGCTGCTGCAGTCGTCGCGGCAGCGCGGCGCGCTCGACCGGTACGCGGGCGCGGCGCTCACCAAGCCCATGCGCGCCTACACCAAGGCGTACCAGCGGCACCGGCAGGTCACCGCGCTGCTGGAGGAGCTGACGACCCGGGCGCGGGAGCGGGCCCAGGAGGCGGACGTGCTCCGCTTCGGCCTGGAGGAGATCGAGAAGGTCGACCCGAAGGACGGCGAGGACGTCGGCCTCGCGGCCGAGGAGGAGCGCCTCGGGCACGCCGACGCGCTGCGCGGCGCCGCCGACACCGCGCACGAGGCGCTGCTCGGCGACGCCGCCGCCGCGTTCGAGGCCGCGAACGTGACGAGCCTGCTCGGCCAGGCCCGCAACGCGCTCGACGCCGTCCGCGAGCACGACCCGGAGCTGGCGGCGCTCGCCGACCGGCTCGCCGAGGCCGGCTACCTGGTCTCCGACGTCGGCACCGACCTCGCGTCCTACGCCGAGTCCGTCGACGCCGACCCCGCCCGGCTCGCCGCCGTCCAGGAGCGGCGGGCCGAGCTCACCGGCCTCACCCGCAAGTACGGCGGCACGGAGGGCACGGTCGCGGAGGTCCTGGAGTGGGCGCGCAGGTCCGCGTCCCGGCTCACCGAGCTGGAGGGCGACGACGACCGCATCGAGGAGCTGCGGGCCGAGCACGCGGAGCTGACCGAGCGGCTCGCCGCCGAGGCGGCGGAGCTGACCGAGGTCCGCACCCGCGCCGCCGAGCGGTTCTCCGGCGCGGTCACCGAGGAGCTCACCGCGCTGGCGATGCCGCACGCCCGCGTCGTCGTCACCGTCACCCCGACCGAGGACTACGGCCCGCACGGCGTCGACGAGGTGGAGGTGCGGCTCGCGCCGCATCCGGGCGCCAAGCCGCTGCCGCTGCACAAGGGCGCCTCCGGCGGCGAGCTGTCCCGCGTCATGCTGGCGATCGAGGTCGTGTTCGCCGGCGCGGACCCGGTGCCGACGTTCGTGTTCGACGAGGTCGACGCCGGCGTCGGCGGCAAGGCCGCCGTGGAGATCGGGCGCCGGCTGGCGCGGCTCGCCCGCAACGCCCAGGTGATCGTCGTCACACACCTGCCGCAGGTCGCCGCGTTTGCCGACCAGCACCTGCTGGTGGAGAAGTCCGACGACGGCAGCGTCACCAGCAGCGGCGTCACCGCCCTGGACCGCGAGGGGCGCGTCCGGGAGCTGTCCCGGATGCTCGCCGGCCTGGAGGACTCCGAACTGGGCCGCGCCCACGCCGAGGAACTCCTGGCGATGGCCTCCGAAGAACGTTGACCGCACCGGAGAGCCGCCCGGACGGACAGGGTGCCCCCGCCGCGGGACGAGCACCCCGCAAAATCACAGAGGGTACGCGAACGGACACGCCTGGACGCCCGTCTTTTCGGGCGTCCGCATCCGCGCTCTGGCAGGATGGCAAGTGATGAGCGACCCGTCACCCACCACCGAGCGCCGCGTCCGGCTGGCACAGAAACTGCCGCTGCGCGCGCTCGCGCTCGGCCGCGGCCGCGAGGACGGCCTGCCCGGGGTCAACGCCGCGGTCCGGCTCGACCGCCGCACCAAGGACCTCACCAAGCGCCTCCAGCCGGGCGAGGTCGCGGTGATCGACCACGTCGACCTCGACCGCGTCAGCGCCGAGGCGCTGGTCTCCTGCGAGGCCGGCGCCGTCGTCAACGTCGCGCCGAGCATCTCGGGCCGGTACCCCAACCTCGGCCCGCAGATCCTCCTGGAGGCCGGCATCCCGCTGGTCGACGACGTCGGCCCGGAGATCTTCGCCAAGCTGCAGGAGGGCGACCAGGTCCGCGTCGACGGCTGCGCCGTGCACCGCGGCGAAGAGCTCATCGTCAAGGGCACCGAGCAGACCCCCGAGTCGGTGGAGACGGCGCTGGTCGAGGCCAAGGCCGGCCTCGCGAGCCAGCTGGAGGCGTTCGCCGCCAACACGATGGAGTACGTCAAGCGCGAGCGCGACCTGCTCATCGACGGCGTCGGCGTCCCCGACGTCACCACGAAGCTCGCCGGGCGGCACGCGCTCATCGTGATCCGCGGCTACCACTACCGCGAGGACATCGCGACCCTGCGGCCCTACATCCGCGAGTACCGGCCGGTCCTGATCGGCGTCGACGGCGGCGCCGACGCGCTGCTGGAGGCCGGCTACCGCCCCGACATGATCGTCGGGGACATGGACTCGGTCTCCGACGACGCGCTCACCTGCGGCGCGGAGATCGTCGTGCACGCCTACCGGGACGGGCGGGCCCCGGGGCTGAAACGGGTGGCGGAGCTCGGCCTGGAGGCGGTCACGTTCCCCGCCACCGCCACCAGCGAGGACATCGCCATGCTGCTCGCCGACGACAAGGGCGCCTCGCTCATCGTCGCGGTCGGCACGCACGCCAACATGGTCGAGTTCCTCGACAAGGGCCGCGCCGGCATGGCCAGCACCTTCCTCACCCGCCTGCGGGTCGGCAGCAAGCTCGTCGACGCCAAGGGCGTCAGCCGCCTCTACCGCAGCCGCATCTCCACCTGGTCGCTGCTGTTCCTCGTCCTCGGCGCGCTCGTCGCCATCGTCATCGCCGTCGCGGTGTCCCCGGCGGGGGACGTCATCAGTCCCCTCCTGGCCGACCGCTGGCACGCCTTCGTCTTCTGGCTGACCGGACTCTTCACGTGATCGATTTCCGCTACCACCTCGTCTCCATCGTCGCGATCTTCCTGGCGCTGGCTCTCGGCATCGTGCTGGGCTCCACCACGCTGTCGGACTCGGTGAGCGACACCCTGCGGCAGCAGGCCAACCAGGCCGCGAAGACCGCCCAGCAGGCCCGCAACCAGCAGCGGCAGCTGCAGGAGCAGGTCAACGGGCAGGAGCAGTTCGCCGGCCTGCTGTCGCCGCAGATCGTCGCGGACCGGCTCAAGGGCCAGTCCGTCGTCATGGTCGAGGCGCCCGGCGCCGGCGACGACAGCATCGAGCAGGTCGGCGAGCTGGCCAAGAACGCGGGCGCCGCCGTCACCGGCCGCGTCACGATCCAGAAGAAGCTCCTGGACGACGACCAGCTGATGACGATCGAGGAGCTGGCCACCCAGCTCAAGGCCGACGACGTCGAGTTCCCCGAGGACGCGAACGCCTACGACAAGGCCGGCGCGGTCCTGGCGGGCGCCCTGGTCACCCGGGACCCCGACGAGTCCGGCCGCGAGGACGCCTCCGGCGGGGCCGTCCTCAACGGCTTCAAGGAGGCCGGGTACATCACCGCCACCGGCAAGCCGGGCCAGCACGCCACGCTCGCCGTGGTGGTCGGCCCCGCCACCCCGTACGCCTACGAGGGCGGCGGCGACGACAACAAGGCCCTGATCTCGCTGGCATCCGCCCTCGACGCCGCCGGGCGCGGTACGGTCGTCGGTGGCCCCTCGACCTCCGCGCAGGAGGGCGGGCTGATCGCGGCGCTGCGCGACTCCGACGCCGAGGAGAAGGTCTCCACCGTCGACGTGGTGGACACCCCCTCCGGCCAGGTCGTCACGATCCTGGCGCTGCAGAACGAGATGAACGGCAAGAGCGGGCAGTACGGCACGGGCGCCGGCGCGAGCGGCTACCTGCCCTCGCCCGCGCCGACGGCGGGGAAGAACGGGTGACCTGATGAAGCGACGCAACGCCGGCTCGGCGGGACGGCTCGGCGCGCTTGCCGGAGCGGCCCTGGGCGCCGCCGCCGCACGCGCCGCCTACGGCGCGCTGACCCGCAACCCGCCCGGCCTGAACGGGGTGCCGGGCGACGAGGTGTGGGGCCGCACCAACCACCGCGGCGAGCCGGTGACGCTGCTGGAGGGGCCCGCGGTCGTCGCGGGCGCCGCCGCGGCGGGGCTGCTGGCGCCCGGCGCGACGGGCCGGATGCGCGCCGCCGCGCTGCTCGCCGGCGCCGGATCCGGCGTCCTCGGCGGCTACGACGACCTGGCCGGCTCGGCGTCCTCGCGCGGCTTCAAGGGCCACCTGACCGCGCTGGCCCGCGGCGAGGTCACCAGCGGCGCCGTGAAGATCCTCGGCATCGGCGCGACCGGGCTCGCCGCCGCCGCCATCGCCGGGTCGCCCGCCCCGACCCGGACGGGACGCGCCTTCGACGCCCTCGTCAACGGCGCGATCATCGCCGGGTCCGCGAACCTGATGAACCTGTTCGACCTGCGTCCCGGCCGGGCCGTCAAGGTCGGCCTGATCACCGGCACGCCGCTGGCGCTGGCGCGCCCGTCCGCCGCCGTCGTGGCCGCGCCGCTCGGCGCCGCCGCCGCGCTGCTGCCCGAGGACCTCGGCGAGCGCGCGATGCTCGGCGACACCGGGTCCAACGCCCTCGGCGCGCTGCTCGGCCTGGCCGCCACCCGCCTCGGCCGCGGCCCCCGGCTCGCCGTGCTGACCGGCCTCGTCGGGCTGAACGCCGCCAGCGAGTTCGTCAGCTTCACCAAGGTCATCGCGGGCAACCCGGTGCTGAACCGCATCGACATGCTCGGCCGCCGCCCGGTCGCCGCGCCGGCCCCCGCGCCGGCGGCGGCCTCGGCCGACGACGGCAAGCCCGACATGGAGGACGCGTTCCGCCCGGCCGTTCCGCCGCAGTCCGGTCCGGCGGGCAGCGGAGTGGCGGGCAACGGCGTCACCGCCGACCCCGCATAGGCGCACGAGACCCCCCGCCGCATTCGAACAGCGTGCCACCGTCAACTCTCCGCCGCCTGACCGGCGGCCTCGCCGGCGCCGCCGTCGTCATAGCGATCGTCACGGTCCTGGCGCGGCTGGCCGGATTCGGGCGCACCTACGCGTTCTCCCAGACCGTCACCACCTCGTGCCTCAGCCAGGCGTACTTCACCTCCACCCAGATCCCGTTCATCGTCTACGAGATCGTCGCGGGCGGCGCCCTCACCGCCATGGTCGTGCCGGTGCTGGCCGGGGCCGCCGAGCGCGGCGACCGCGACGAGGTCCGCCGCATCGGGTCGGCGCTGCTCACCTGGATCGTCGTGCTGATGGTGCCGCTCTCGCTGCTGATGGCGCTCGGCGCCCGGCCGGTCATGGAGCTGCTCGTCGGCCGCGACCTGGAGGGCTGCTCGCGCGACGGCATCGTGGACGTCGGCTCCTCGATGCTCGCCGTCATGTCCGCGCAGATGGTGATGTACGGGATGGCGGTCGTCCTGTACGGGGTGCTGCAGTCCCACCGCCGGTTCGTCGCCCCGGCGCTCGCGCCGCTGATGTCGAGCCTGGTGGTGATCGGCGCCTACCTCGTCTTCGCGCCCCTCGGCCGCGGGTACGAGAACGACCTGGCCGGCCTGCCGCTGAGCGCCGAGCTGACGCTGTCGGTGGGCACGGCGCTCGGCGGCGTCGCGATGGCGGCGACCGCCGGGATCGCGGCGTGGCGGCTGCGGCTCCGGCTGCGCCCGACGCTGCGGTTCCCGGACGGGGTGGCGCGGAAGGTGCGGCGGCTCGCCGCCGCCGGGCTCGCCACGGTCGCCGCGCAGCAGCTGTCGGCGCTGCTGGTCGTGCGGCTGAGCTACGAGGGCACGGGCGGCGCGCTCGCCAACTACCAGTACGCGTGGGCGATCTACCTGCTGCCGTGGGCGATCCTGGCCGTGCCGATCGCGACCAGCGCCTTCCCGGCCCTGTCCGCGCGGATGAGCGCCGGGGAGCACGAGCGGTTCGACCGGGTCACCGCGTCCACCACCCGCGCGGTCGTCCTGGTGTCGTGCGCGGGCGCCGCCGTGCTCGCGGCCGTCGCGGTGCCGATCGCGGCCGTGTTCAACCCCGGCCTGCCCGACCAGCAGGACGTGCTGTCGCGGGCGGTGCTGGCGTTCGCGCCCGGTCTCGTCGGCTACGGGCTCGTCGCGCACCTGGGGCGCGTCCTGTACGCCTGCCACCGGGGGAGGGCGGCCGCCGGCGCGGTCGTGACGGGCTGGCTGGTCGTGATGGCCGCCGACGTCGCGCTCGTGCTCACCGTCGACCGGGAGTGGGTGGTCGCCGCGCTCGGCATCGGCAACGCGGCCGGGATGACCGTCGGCGGCGTCCTGCTGGTCGCGGCGCTCGTCCGCACCCGGGGCGCCGCGTCCGTCGCCGGGACGCCGCGCGCCCTGGCCGCCGGGCTGACGGGCGGCGCAGGAGGAGGCGCGGCCGGGTACGCCACCGCCGCCCTGCTCGGCACGGGCGGGCAGCTGCACAGCACCGGGACCGGGGCGGTGGCCGCGCTCGCCGCCGGCGCGGCGTTCCTGCTCATCGCATTCATGATCGACGGCCGGGATCTGCGGGCCGTCCTCAACCGAAGGGTCACCCGCGATGTCTGAGAAGGATCCCTGCCGCTCCCGGGGGCGGACCCCCAGACCCCCCGAACGCTCCGCGCTGGACCTGGACGGCCTGCGCGTGGCGCTGGTGCTGGGCACCAGCGCGGGCGGGGTCGGGCGGCACGTGCGGTCCGTCGCCGCGGGCCTGGCCGGCCGCGGCGCCCGCGTGGTGGTCTGCGGGCCCGCGTCGACGGAGGAGCTGTTCGGCTTCAGCGGCGCCGGCGCCCGGTTCGCGGAGGTCGATCTCGCCGACCGGCCCCGGCCGGCGCGCGACGCCAAGGCCGTCGCCCGGCTCCGGTCGCTGGTGCGCGGAGCCGACGTCGTCCACGCCCACGGGCTGCGGGCCGGTGCCATCGCCGTCGCCGCGTGCGCGCAGGTCGCGCCGGGCCCGCTGCGGTTCTCGCGGGGCCGGACGCCGGTGGTCGTCACGCTGCACAACGCCGTGATCGCGGGCGGGCGGACGGCCGCGGTCTACGGGGCGCTGGAGCGCGTCGTGGCGCGCGGCGCGGCCCGTGTCCTCGGCGTCTCGCCCGACCTGGAGGAGCGGATGCGGTCCCTCGGCGCCCGGTCCGCCGGGCACGCGATCGTGCCCGCGCCCGCGCCGAAGGCGCCGCCGGGCCCGGCCGTCCGCGCAGACCTGCGCGCGGAGCTGGGCGTGGGGGACCGGCCGCTCATCATCACGGTGGGGCGGCTGGCCGAGCAGAAGGGCCTGCCGACGCTGCTGGACGCCGCGCGGGACTGGGCGGGCCGCACCCCGCCGCCGCTCGTCGCGATCGTCGGGGACGGGCCCCTGGAGGACGAGCTGCGCTCCCGGATCGACGCCGAGGAGCTGCCCGTGCGGCTGCTCGGGCGCCGCTCGGACGTCGCCGGGCTGCTGGCCGCCTCGGACGTCGCGGTCGTCCCGAGCGTGTGGGAGGGGCAGCCGCTGATCGTCCAGGAGATCCTGCGGGCGGGGCTGCCGCTCGTCGCGACCCGGGTCGGCGGCATCCCCGGCATGGTCGGCGCGGCGGGCCGGGCGGCGGACGGCGGTTCCCCGGCGGGCGGCACGGGCGGTCAGCTGCTGCACGGGCCCGAGAGCGAGGCGGCGCTGCTGGTGCCGCCCGGCGACGCGGGCGCCCTGGAACGCGCGGTGAGCCGCGTCCTGGACGACCCGGCGCTCGCGGCGCGGCTCGGGTCGGCCGCCGCGCAGCGGTCGGCGATGCTGCCGGACGAGGACGACGCCGTCGCCCAGCTGGCCGACCTGTACCGGGAACTGGCGGGCCCCCGCCGCTGAGCCGGAGGGCGGGCGGTGACAGGACCTTAGACGCCGCTTCCGCGGCGCGGGTTCGAGAAAAGTGAAAAAAGTGTCGTGGGAGGGGGAACCGCGCCTGCGTGGGTCGCGTTAGAGAGGGCAGTGGAGGGGAGTATCCCCGCGCACGGTTCCCGTCAGTACGGCCGGTCCATACCTGCCCGGGTCCGTGGCCCTCGCTCGTGCAGGGCGGGAGAGACCTCCAGCGCCCGTTCGTGTCCGCTGGAGGTATGCGTTGTCCGTCTCCCCCTTGGTGTGGGCCCTGACGATCACGGGGATCCTCGTCGTCATCGCCGCAGACCTCTTCCTGATCCACCGGAACGAGACGCGGGAGTTCACCACCCGGCGCGCCGCGTTCTGGTCGGTGGTCTACATCGGCCTCGCCGTGCTGTTCGGCGTCGGCGTCTGGGTCTTCTCCGGCGCCCGGTACGCCGGTGAGTACTTCGGCGGATTCGTCACCGAGAAGAGCCTCAGCGTCGACAACCTCTTCGTGTTCATGGTGATCCTCACCCGGTTCGCCGTGCCGAAGCACGCCCAGCACACCGTCCTGATGGCGGGCATCGTCATCGCGCTGGTGCTGCGCGGCATCTTCATCGCCGTGGGCGCCGCGGCGATCTCGACGTTCACGTGGGTCTTCTTCCTCTTCGGCCTGTTCCTGCTCTGGACGGCGTTCGGGATGGTCCGCGGCGCCGGCGAGGACGAGGGCGAGCTCAAGGAGAACGCCCTCCTGCGGTGGGCCAAGCGGGTCATCCCGACGGCCGACGAGTACGACGGCACCCGGTTCTTCACCCGGCGGGACGGCGCCCGGGTGGTCACCCCCCTGGCCATCGTGATGATCGCCATCGGCTCGACCGACGTGCTGTTCGCGGTGGACTCCATCCCGGCGATCTTCGGGCTGACGACCGAGCCGTACCTGATCTTCACCGCCAACGCGTTCGCGCTGATGGGCCTGGTCCAGCTGTACTTCCTGCTCGGCGGGCTCACCGACCGGCTCGTCTACCTGTCCCACGGGCTGGCGTTCATCCTCGGCTTCATCGGGGTCAAGCTGATCCTCCACGCGGCGCACGAGTACGGTGCCGGATGGGCGCCCGAGGTGCCGATCTGGCTGTCCCTCGCGGTGATCGCCGGGACCCTCGTCGCGACGACCGTGGCCAGCCTGACCGTCGGCCGCAGGGCCGGTGACGGCGGGCCGCGGGTGGCGCTGACGGAGGTCCCCGCGGAGGCGGACGCCGAGATCTCGGCCACCCGCGAAGGGTGAAGTCCCCCACACTGGACCACAGCACCGAATCCTGTTCTAGAATCGCGGTCAAAAGCGGCTGAGAGAGGGTTCACGCATGGCCATCGGGCTGACCGAGGAGCACGAGGCGCTCGCCGAATCGGTGCGGGGCTTCGCCGAGCGAAACATTCCCGCGACGGCCGTCCGGGCCGCGCTGGAGGCCGACGAGGAGAGCAGGCCCGGCTTCTGGCCGGCCCTGGCGGAGCAGGGCCTGCTGGGCCTGCACCTGGACGAGGAGCACGGCGGCCAGGGCTTCGGCCTCCTGGAGCTGTCGGTCGTGCTGGAGGAACTGGGCCGCGCCGCCGCGCCGGGCCCGTTCCTGCCGACCGTGCTCGCGAGCACCGTCGTCAACGCGTCCAGCAACGCGAAGGTGCGCGCGGAGCTGCTGCCCGCCCTCGCCGACGGGTCCAAGACCGGCGCGGTCGCGCTGGACGGGGAGCTGACCGGCCGCCGCGAGGGCGACTCCCTCGTCGTGTCCGGGACGTCCGCGACGGTCCTCGGCGGCACCCTCGCCGACGTGATCGTGCTGCCGGTCGCGGACGGCGACGGCGAGCAGTGGGTCGCGGTCGACGCCGCCGACGTCACGGTCACCCCGGTCGCGAGCCTGGACCGGGTCCGCCGCGTCGCGGCCGTCGAGGTCTCCGGCCTCGCCGTCGCCGCCGACCGCGTGCTGGACGGCCTGACGACCGAGCGCGTCAAGGACGTCGCCGCCGCGCTGTTCGGCGCCGAGGCGGCCGGTCTCGCCGGCTGGCTGGTGGCGACCGCGGCCGAGTACGCCAAGGTCCGCGAGCAGTTCGGCCGCCCGATTGGGCAGTTCCAGGGCGTCAAGCACAAGGCCGCGCGCAGCCTCATCGCGCTCGAGCAGGCCCGCGCCGCCGCCTGGGACGCCGCCCGCGTCCTGGACGAGGGCACCGAGGCGGCCGGCGCGGAGCAGACCCGCTTCGCCGCCGCGGTCGCGGCCGTCATCGCGCTCGACGCGGGCGTGCAGACCGCCCGCGACGCCATCCAGATCCTCGGCGGCATCGGCTTCACCTGGGAGCACGACGCGCACGTCTACCTGCGCCGCGCCCTCACCCTGCGGTCGCTGCTCGGACCGGCCAAGGACTGGGCCGCCCGGATCGCGACGCTCGCGCTGGACGGCTCCCGCCGCGAGGTCGTCCTGGAACTGGACGAGGACGCCCAGCCGCTGCGCGAGCGCATCCGCGCCGAGGTCGCCGAGCTGGCCGCCATCGAGGACAAGGGGGAGCTCCACGCGAAGCTGGGGGACGAGGGCTGGAGCGTCCCGCACTTCCCGAAGCCGTGGGGGCGCGAGGCCGGCCCGGTCGAGCAGATCCTCATCCAGCAGGAGCTGAAGGCCGCCAAGGTCAAGGCCCCGAACCTGGGCATCGGTGCGTGGCTGGTGCCGTCCCTCGTCCGGTACGGCACCGATGAGCAGAAGGAGACGTTCCTCCGCCCGACGCTGCGCGGGCAGATCGTGTGGTGCCAGCTGTTCTCCGAGCCGGGCGCCGGCTCCGACCTGGCGTCGCTGTCGATGAAGGCCGAGCGGGTCGAGGGCGGCTGGCGGCTCACCGGCCAGAAGATCTGGACGTCGCTCGCGCACTACGCCCAGTGGGGCTTCTGCATCGCCCGCACCGACCCGGACGCCGCAAAGCACGACGGCATCACCTACTTCCTGGTGGACATGAAGTCCGAGGGCATCGACGTGCGGCCCCTCAAGGAGCTGACCGGCGAGGCCATCTTCAACGAGGTCTTCCTGGACAACGTGTTCGTCCCCGACGACCGCGTGGTCGGCGAGGTGAACAAGGGCTGGCAGGTCGCGCGCAACACGTTGTCCAACGAGCGGGTGTCGCTGTCGACCGGCGGCGGGCTCGGCATGGGCGTCCCCGAGCTGCTGGACTTCTTCAAGAACCGCACGCTGGACCCGGTCGCCGCCGTCGAGGTCGGCAAGCTGATCGCGCAGGGTCAGTCGATCGACCTGCTCGGCCTGCGCACCACGCTCAAGCAGCTGAACGGCGTGGAGCCGGGTGCGGAGGCAAGCGTCCGCAAGCTGCTCGGCGTCCAGTTCAACCAGGACGTGGCCGACTACTGCTGGGCGGCGCAGGGCGCGGCGTCGGTCACCGAGGTGCCGATGGCCGAGAGCGGCATCGTGGCGCGGCACATGCTGTTCAGCCGGGCGATGACGATCTACGGCGGCACCACCGAGGTGCAGCTCAACATCATCGGCGAGCGCCTCCTCGGCCTCCCCCGCGACCCCGAACCCGGCAAGTGAGAGGTCAGCGGCGGGGGCGACAAGTGTAGGTGACGTTGATTATCGCGATTCCGATCATGGCCAGGAACAGGCCGGGGAGGCCGGCGTTGACGACCGCGATCGCGCTCAGCGGGATCGCGGCCAGCAGCGACAGCACCGCCATGGCCAGGCTGTGATCGTGGTCCCCGCGCCCGTGCGCCCGTCCCGGCCGGGGCCGGCGCGCGGGCGCGGCGGCCGGGCGCGCTTCGAGGGTCTCCTGGATGCGCTCGACGACCGTCTCGATGAAGGCGTCGTCGTATTCGGGGCCCAGTTCGCGCCGGGCCGCCATCGCGGCCGCCAGGTCGTCGCGGGGGAGTCGTGGGGTCGTCATGCTCCGGTTATAGGCCGCCGCGTTCCCGCCGCGCGTCACCCGGCGGGGCCAACCGCCGCCTACCCCGCAGGTCTCGGCGGGGAGCGGGGGCGGCCCGCCGGTAAACTGCCGCTTCACCCCAGATCGCCCGGGAGGTCTTCGTGAGAGTCACCGCCCTCGCCGTCTGCGCGGCCGCCGCGCTCGCCCTGACCGGCTGCGGCGGCTCGGGGGGCGGTGCGGAAGGCGGCGCGGACGCGGCCTCGGCCGCCCCGCCCACGACGCTCGCGCCGGTGCCGGTGGTAAAGCCGTCCGACATGAAACCGCTGGTCGGACGGTGGATCGGCACCGCGGACGACTTCTTCCAGTTCCGGTTGGACGGTGCCGGGGTGTGGGTGAAGGGCAAGCAGCGGCTCTGGACCGGGACGGTCATCCCCGAGGGCGGCCGCAAGTACCGCTTCTCCTGGAAGGGCGGGGACCCGCAGGTCGCGTCCTACTGGGGCGTCACCCTCGCCGAGAACGGGAGGTCGCTCGTGTTCGCCGGGACCAACCAGACCTACAAGAAGGCACCCGCCAAGCAGGCGCCCGCGACGAGGGGCAGGGGATGACGGACATCGGGGAAGCAGGCATCGGGGAAGCAGGCACGGTGGAGACAGGGGCCGGGGCGTTCGCGTCCCCCGCCGACGTGGACCGCAGGCTGGCGGAGGTCCGCTACCTCGCGGACGAGTCGATCGCCACGACCGTGTACCTCGCGCAGGCGCTCGGCAAGCCGCTGCTCGTGGAGGGGCCCGCCGGGGTCGGCAAGACCGAGCTGGCCAAGGCCGTCGCCACCGCCACCGCGGCGGAGCTGATCCGGCTCCAGTGCTACGAGGGGCTGGACGAGGCCCGCGCCCTGTACGAGTTCAACTACAAGAAGCAGCTCCTGGCGATCCAGGCCGCGCCGTCCGACCGCGCGTGGCAGGAGACCCACGACGACATCTTCTCCGAGGAGTTCCTCCTGGAGCGGCCGCTGCTGGCGGCCATCCGCCGCACCGAGCCGACCGTGCTGCTGATCGACGAGGCCGACAAGGCCGACGTCGAGGTGGAGGGCATGCTGCTGGAGGTCCTGTCCGACTTCCAGGTGACGATCCCCGAGCTGGGGACGGTCGCCGCCGCCCGCCGCCCGTTCGTGGTCATCACGTCCAACGCCGCGCGGGAGCTGTCGGAGGCGCTCAAGCGCCGCTGCCTCTACCTGCACCTCGGCTACCCGGCGCCCGAGCGGGAGCGCGACATCGTCCTCGCCCAGGTCCCCGGCATCGAGGCGGAGCTGGCCGAGCAGCTCGTCCGCACCGTCGGGACGCTGCGCGACCTGGAGATCAAGAAGGCCCCGTCGATCGCCGAGACCGTCGACTGGGCGCGGACCCTGCTCGCCCTCGGCTTGGACGAGCTGGACGAGGCCGCCGTCTCCCGCACCCTCGGCGTCGTCCTCAAGCACGTCTCCGACCAGGAGCGCGCCGCCAAGGAACTGGGCCTGCGGGGCTGATCCGGGTGGCCTCCCTCATCGACCGCCACACCGGGTTCGTCGCGGAGCTGCGCCGGGCCGGGCTGCCGGTGTCGGTGGCCGAGGGCCTGGACGCGGTCCGCGCCATGCAGGTCGTCGACCTCCTGGACCGCGAGTCGCTGCGCGCCGCCTACGCCGCGACGCTCGTCAAGCGGCCCCAGCACCGCCCGACCTTCGACACGCTCTTCGACCTGTGGTTCCCCGCCGCGGTCGGGGACGGCGCCGGGTCCGGCGAGCGGGACCGCCCCGCCCGGACGCTGGACGACGACGGGCGCCCCGTCCCGCCGGCGCTGGACCCCGAGGTGCAGGCCCGCCGCGACGAGCTGGCCGAGCTCCTCCTGTCCGGCGACGACGCGGGGCTGCGGCAGTTCGCCCGCCTGGCCGTCGGCGAGTACGGCCGGACCCCGGGCCAGGAGTCGTGGTTCTCCTTCGGCGTCCTGCGCGCCATGTCGCCCGAGACGCTCATGGCCCGGCTGCTCAACGCGGTGCTGACCGGGCAGGAGCGCGGCGGGATGGCCGAGCGGGTCGCGCGCCGGACGTTCCGCGACCGCATCGCCCGGTTCGAGGACCTCGTCGCGGGCGAGGTGCGGCGCCGCATCGCCGAGGACACCGGCGTCGAGCGGACCGCCCGGATCACCGTCCGGCCGCCGCTGGAGCGCCTCGACTTCTCCGGCGCGAGCCGCGCCGAGCTGGCCGCGCTGCGCCGCGAGGTGTACCCGCTGGCGCGCAAGCTCGCGGCCCGGCTCGTGCAGAAGCAGCGGCACGGCAGGCGCGGCCGGCTCGACTTCCGCCGGACGGTCCGCGCGTCCCTCGCCAGCGGGGGAGTGCCGCTCACCACCCACCACCGGCCGCGCCGCCCGCACAAGCCCGAACTGGTCGTGCTGTGCGACGCCAGCGACTCGGTGTCGGCGTTCGCGCACTTCACGCTGCTGCTGACGTTCGCGCTGCGGGAGCAGTTCAGCAAGGTCCGCGCGTTCGCGTTCATCGACGCCACCGACGAGATCACCCGCTTCTTCGCGCCGGGCGTGGACGTCGCGGACGCGATGGCGCGGCTGGCCGCCGAGGCCGACCTCGTCTGGATCACCGGCCGCTCCAACTACGGCCACGCCATCAAGGTCTTCGACGACCGGTACCGCGACGCCATCACGCCCAAGACGTCCCTGCTGATCCTCGGCGACGCCCGCTCCAACTACGGCGA
This sequence comes from Actinomadura sp. 7K534, assembly GCF_004348575.1. Classification (NCBI taxonomy): domain Bacteria; kingdom Bacillati; phylum Actinomycetota; class Actinomycetes; order Streptosporangiales; family Thermomonosporaceae; genus Actinomadura; species Actinomadura sp. 7K534. The sequence goes on along the minus strand of NZ_SMKB01000065.1, from coordinate 16,262 downwards.
GCTGTCCCTGCCGATCCTGCGCTCCATGGTCGACCGCGCCCGCCACGCGTACTGGCTCAACCCCGAGCCGCGCGGCCAGTGGGACACCGGCGACTCCGCCGCGTCCCGCTACGGCGAGCTCGTCCCGATGTACGAGTGCCGCAACCTGACCCAGCTGGCCGCCTTCATCGAGGAACTCGCCTGACCGCGGGCCCGGGGCGGGGCCGACGGGTCAGTGGCCGCGGGCGATCCACTCCTCCAGGTGCGGGGCCTCGGCGCCGATCGTGGTGGACGGGCCGTGCCCCGTCCGGACCTCGGTGTCCGCGGGCAGCGTGAGGAGCCGCTCCCGGATCGAGGTGATGATCGTCGGGAAGTCGGAGAAGGACCGCCCGGTCGCGCCCGGCCCGCCGTTGAACAGGGTGTCGCCGGAGAACACCGTCCCCAGGCCGGGGGCGTACAGGCAGACGGCCCCGGGGCTGTGGCCCGGCGTGTGCAGGACGTGCAGGTCCGTGCCCGCGACGGTGATGACCTGCCCGTCGGACAGGTCCCCGTCGGGGCTGGCGTCCGGGTGCCTCTGCTTCCACAGCATCAGGTCGTCGGGGTGCAGCAGCACGGGCGCGCCGGTCCGGGCCTTCAGCTCCGGCGCCGCGTCGATGTGGTCGTCGTGGCCGTGCGTGGACACGATCGCCGCGAGCCGCCGCCCGCCGACCGCCTCCGCGATCGCGCCGGCGTCGTGCGCGGCGTCGATGACGATCGCCTCGCTGTCGTCGCCGACGATCCAGACGTTGTTGTCGACTTCCCAGGTCCCGCCGTCGAGAGAGAACGTCCCGGACGTCTCGATGTGGTCGATCCGCGCGGCCATCAGAGCATCACCACCGAACGCAGCACGTCACCGCGGTGCATCTTGTCGAACGCCGCCTCGACGCCGTCCAGCTCGATCGTCTCGGACACGAACGCGTCCAGGTCCAGGCGGCCCTGCAGGTAGAGGTCGATGAGCATCGGGAAGTCGCGCGAGGGCAGGCAGTCGCCGTACCAGGACGACTTGAGCGACCCGCCGCGGCCGAACACGTCCAGCAGCGGCAGCTCCAGCCGCATCTCCGGCGTCGGCACCCCCACCAGCACGACCGTCCCGGCGAGGTCGCGGGCGTAGAACGCCTGCTCGTAGGTCTCCGGGCGGCCGACCGCGTCGATGACGACGTCGGCGCCGAACCCGCCGGTCAGCTCCCGCACCTTCTCGACGACGTCCTCGTCCTTGCCGTTGACGGTGTGCGTCGCGCCCAGCGAGGACGCCGTGGTCAGCTTCCGCTCGTCCAGGTCCACCGCGATGATCGTCGCCGCTCCCGCCAGCCGCGCCCCGAGCACCGACGCCGCGCCGACTCCGCCGCAGCCGATCACCGCGACCGAGTCGCCCCGCCCGACCCCGCCGGTGTTGATCGCCGCGCCGAGCCCGGCCATCACGCCGCAGCCCAGCAGGCCCGCCACCTCCGGCTTGGCCCGGGAGTCGACCTTCGTGCACTGCCCCGCCGCGACGAGGGTCTTGTCGGCGAACGCGCCGATGCCGAGCGCGGGCGACAGCTCCGTGCCGTCCGCGAGGGTCATCTTCTGCTTCGCGTTGTGCGTGTCGAAGCAGTACCAGGGACGCCCGCGCACGCAGGCCCGGCACTGGCCGCACACCGCCCGCCAGTTCAGGATCACGAAGTCGCCGGGTTCGACCTCGGTCACCCCGTCGCCGACCTGCTCCACCACGCCCGCGGCCTCGTGCCCGAGCAGGAACGGGAACTCGTCGTTGATCCCGCCCTCGCGGTAATGCAGGTCGGTGTGGCAGACCCCGCACGCCTGGATCTTCACGACCGCCTCCCCGGGCCCGGGGTCCGGAACGACGATCGTCTCGATGCGCACCGGCTCGCCCTTGCCCGGTGCGACGACCCCGCGTACCTGCTGCGCCATGCTGCCGCCTCTCTACGCCTAGACCTTCCCCCGACCCTATATACCTCCCCGCTGACCTGCCGGTCCGCTTCCACCACCGCACAGCATGGAGGACATCCGGCCGTACGCGGCGGGCCCCGGCGCGCGGGTGTCGCTGGTCACCGAGTGGGATGACGAGGTCATCGAGGTCGGCTGACGGGGCGGGGCTCAGGTGAAGCGGATGGCCTCGAGTTTGTCGGCGGCGTCGCGGTCGAGGACGGTGACGCCGGCGGCGGGCGGCAGTGCGCCGCCGCCGCGTGCGCGGTCTATGAGCGGGCGCCAGCGGCGGCAGTGGCGGGCGAACGTCGTGTGGGTGACGACGCGGCCCCGGGCGAACTGGCCCGCGCGGGCCGTGCCCGGGTCGACGTCGATGAGGATCAGGTGCAGGTCGTGGCCGCGCCGGCGCGCCATCCACGCGAACAGGTACAGGATGTGCGGCCAGGTGCCGCGGGTGTGCGCGACGACGCCGTGGCCCGCGAGTATCGCGCGGCCGATCCGCCAGACGTGCGTGCCGTGGACGAGCGGGGTGCGCAGCCGGCGGGGCAGCGGGCGCAGCGCCCGCGACCACCAGTTGCGGGACTGCCCGGAGTCGATCACGCGGACGTCGCCCGCGCACACCGGGGCCGTCTCGTCGCCGTGCAGCCCGTACAGCCGGTTCAGCAGGGTGCTCTTGCCCGCGCCGGGCAGCCCGGCGACGAGCACCAGCGAGCCCGCCGGGTAATGCAGAGAGGGCCCCGGATCCACCTCGTGGACTTCGTGGATGGTCGTCTCCTGGTCTCGGCCCGGGCAGTCGGCGTCTGAGCAACGAACGCTCGGCACCGCTTGTTCCGGCCGGGACGGAGGATCACCAGCCGCGGGCGCGCCATTCGGGAAGTGCGGGACGTTCGCGACCCAGCGTCGAGTCCTTGCCGTGGCCCGGATAGAACCAGGTGGCGTCCGGGAGCCGGTCGAAGACGCGTTCCTCGACGTCGGCGAGCAGCTGCTTGAACCGGGTCGGGTCGCCCCACGTGTTGCCGACGCCGCCGGGAAACAGGCTGTCGCCGGTGAACAGGTGCGGGCGGTCCGCGAGCTCACCGCCCGCGTCGTACAGTAGCGCGATAGAGCCGGGCGTGTGGCCGCGGAGGTGGATGACCTCCAGCGTCGCCTGACCCACCTGGACGGTGTCGCCGTGCTCGACCTGCTCGGCCACCGGCTCGGGCAGCGCCTCCGCGTCGCGGGGGTGCGCGGCGACCGGGGCGCCGGTGGCGCGGACCACCTCGCTCAGCGCCATCCAGTGGTCCTGGTGGCGGTGCGTGGTGACGATCCGGGTCAGCGGGCCGTCGCCGACCAGCTCCAGCAGCCGGGGGGCCTCGTTGGCCGCGTCGATGAGCAGCCGCTCGCCGGTCGCGGTGCAGCGCAGGAAGTAGGCGTTGTTGTCGTAGGGGCCGACCGAGACCTTCGTGACCGTCAGCCCGGGCAGCTCCCGGACGTCCGGACGGCCCCCCGTCTCGACGTTTCCCGTGTACGTCATGCGTCCTCCCGTCGGTGGTGCGGAGATCCATCCTCCAGCATCGGCGCCCGGGAACACCGCCGTACCCCGCACCCGGCGCGAATGAGTCACCAGACGCAGCCGAACCGTGCGCTCACGGACGGAAATCTCCGTATTGCCAGCGCATCATTGTCCTTGGAAGATCGAATCGAGCGGGAGGACGGTGAGGGAGTTGGTTACCGCATTCCGTCCCGGACCGGACAGCGAGAAGCCGGAGGACCTCCTCGGGCACGCCTGCACACTGGTCCGGCTGTGCGGCCGGGACTCCGCCGTCGCCGCGGTGTTCCTGGCCCTCGTCCTGGTCGGGACCGCGACCCGGCTGGCGGCCGGCGCGCCCGGCGGCACCGCGCTGGCGCTGCTGCCCGTGCTGGCCGGTTCGTTCGCGATCTCGGCCGGCTACGCGGTCCGCTCGCGCCGCACGCTGCTCGCGGTGCTCGCGGAGGTCCGCGGCCGGACCGGCTCGCCCGTCGACCCGGGGGTGCCCTGGACGCCCTTCGGCTCGGCGGTCGCGCTGGACGAGCGGATCCGCGACGTGGAGCTGCGGCGGCTGCTGTCGGCGGCGCACCGCTGCGGCGAACTGTCCTGGCAGGCGGTCGCGTGGGCGGCGGCGACCTCGGTCCTCTTCCTCTTCTGGACGCTGGCCGCGGCGATGGCGGGAGGGTGATCGGTTGATCGAGGAGGTCCCGCGGAACGGGACGGCCCACCGGCCCGTCATGGGCGTGCGCCCGGGCAGCTTCTGGGAGCGGCTCGAACCGTCCGACCGGCAGGCCCTGCGCGCGATGGGCCGCCGCACCGACATCCCGCCCGGCGGGATGCTGTGCCACCAGGGGTCGGTCGCGCCCGCCGTGTACGTGGTGTTCAAGGCGTCCCCCGCCGCGGCGAGCAACGCGGTGGCCAAGGAGTTCGTCGACTCCAGCGAGGGCGACGAGTCGATCATCGACCTGTTCGGCGCGGGGGACCTCGTCGGCGCCCTCGGCCCCTGGGGCCATCCGCAGCGCGGCACCGTCGCCGCCCTCGACCACGTCGCGGCGCTGCGCGTCGACCGCCGCAAGTTCCGCAGCCTCCTGGCGGCCAGCCCGCACGTCGCCGAGGCGATGATGCACGCGATCTCCCAGACCGTCACCTACGGCGGCCGCCGGCACGCCGTGCGGGCCGCCGACCATCCGCAGCGGCTCGCGTACCACCTGCTGGAACTGGCGCACCGGTTCGGCGAGCCCGCCCCCGGGCAGGGGACGCGGATCCCGCTGAAGCTCAGCCAGGCGGAGCTGGCGAACTGGGCCGGCATCTCGCGCGAGACCCTGGTGCGGTGGTTCCGGCTGTGGCGGGCGCGGGGCATCCTCGACGGCAGGCCACGCCCGCTCACCATCCTGGACACCGAGCGGCTGCGCCGGGCCGCGAGCCCGTGGGGCGACGAGTGGCCCGCCGCCGACGAGCCCGCCGACCGGGAGGCGGCGCGGACCGCCGGGCCCGGGGAGGACGCCGGGATCGCGGCGCCCGGGCCGGTGCGCCCGGACGGCGCCGGCCCGCCCCAGGTCAGCCTCCCCCCGGACAACCCGTACTTCGCCGGCCGCGCGATCAGCCTCGGGAAGCTGGACCTGCTGGTGAGCCAGTCGGAGTGGCCGCGCGCCGTGATCGTCCAGGGGATGGCGGGCGTCGGGAAGACGACGCTGGCGCTGCACTGGGCGCACCGGGTCGTCGACCGGTTCCCCGACGGCGTCCTGTTCGCCGACCTGCGCGGCACGCGGCGCGGCCCCGCCACCCCGGCGGAGGCGATGGGGCAGGTGCTGCGCGCGGCGGGCGTGCCCGGCGACCGGCTCCCGCGCACCGAGGCGGAGCTCGCGGCGCAGTGCCGGTCGATGCTGGCCGACCGGCGGATGCTGCTGATCCTGGACAACGCGTCGCGTCCCGAGCAGGTCAGGCCGCTGCTCGCCGCCGCGACGTCCGGGCTGGTGATCGTGACGAGCCGGCAGCGGCTGCCCGCGCTGCTGGAGAACGCCGACATCCGGACGCTGGAACTGCAGGAGATGGCGTCGCAGGAGGCGGTGGACCTGATCTCCAACGTCCTCGGCCCCGGGGACGCCCGCGTCCGCGAGGAGCGCAAGGCGGTCGTGCGGCTGGCCCGCGAGTGCGGGCACCTGCCGCTGGCGCTCGGCGTCATGGCCGGGCGGCTGGCCGAGAACCCCGGCGAGTCCATCGCGGCGACCGTCCGGGAACTCGCCGCCCGCGACACCGAGGACGCCGCGCCGTACGGGCCGGGCCTCGCCGGCGGCGGGCTGGGCGACGGCGCGGTGCACGGGTCCGGGCCCGGGGTGCGGGCCGCCGTGAGCCCGACCTTCGACGTCGCCTACCGGAGCCTCCGCCGGGACCAGCGGGAGGCGTTCCGCATGATCGGGCTCGTCGCGGGCCCCGACTTCACGCCCACCGCGCTCGCCGCCCTGCAGAACCGGACGGTGGACGAGGCCCGCGACCTCCTGGAGGGCCTCCGCCAGGCGTACCTGGTGCAGGACGTCGGACCGGACCGCTACCGCATGCACGACCTCCTGCGCGATTTCGCGCGGGAGCAAGGGCTGCTGAAGGACTCCGACGGCGACCAGCTGGCGGCACAGCAGCGGCTCCTGGCCGCCTACCTCGCCGACGCCCGCGCCGCCGGCACCGCCCTGCCGGGACGGCCCCGCCCGACCCTCAACAGCCTTAACAGAACGCCGCCGCGGCGGGAGGAAGCACAGGAGGAGGACGCGCAGGGATCGGCGCCCGCGGCCGACCGCGCGGCCGGGCTCGCCTGGTTCGAGGCCGAGCGGCGCAACCTCGTCGCCGCCGTCCACCAGGCCGCCCGGCTCGGCCTGCACCGGACGTGCTGGGAGCTCGCCGACGCCCTCTTCGACTTCCAGGACTTCCGGCGCTACAGCGAGGACAACATCGCCGTCCACCAGGCCGGGCTGCACGCGGCCCGCACCGAGGAGGACTGGGCCGCGGCCGCCGTCATGCTGCACAACCTGGCGATGGCGCACTTCGAGCTGGGCGACGCCGTCCAGGCCATCGGGTACGGGGAGGACGCGCGGCGCGGCTTCCGGGCCGTCGACCCGCCCGACCGGTACGGGGAGGCCGTCACCCTCGCCACCCTCGCCGACGTCCACGTGGTGCTGGGCCGCTACCTGACGGCGATCGACCAGGCCCGCCTGTCGCTGGCCGTCCACGGGGAACTCGGGGACGAAGGCGGCGGCGCGGTCGCCAAGGGCCACGAGACCCTCGCCCGCGCGTACCTGGGCCTCGGCGGTTACGAGAAGGCCCTCGAACACGCCGCGCAGGCGCTCGGCATACGGCGCCGGAACGACGACCTGCCGGGAATGGCGGAGACCCTCCTCACCATCGCCCAGGTCCACCGCCGCCAGGGGAACGTCCACGAGGCGGTGTCGCACGCGTTGGAGGCCCTCTCCATCCGGCAGGAACTCGCCGACATGCACGGCGCCGCCCAGGCGCTCACGGAGCTGGCGCGCATGAACGCCACGCTCGGCCTGCGCGACATGGCACGGCAGGACGCCGAACAGGCCCTGGCCACCTACCGCTCCCTGGGCGCGCGCCACGGGGAGGCGCGCACGCTCACCACGCTCGCCAGGCTCATGTGCGACGCCACCAAGTTCGCCGAGGCGTTCACCTACTGCGGGCAGGCGCTGCGCCTGCACCGCGACACCGGCGACAGGCACGGCGAGGCCGAGACGCTCGCGCAGATCGGGATCGTCCACTGGCGCCTCGGACGGTTCCCGGAGGCGCGCGAGCACCTCCTGCGCGCCCTGGAGATCCGCCGCGAGATCGGCGACCAGCACGGCGAGGCCCACGACCTGGAGCACCTGTCCGTGATCATGCGCCGGCTCGAACGGCCCCAGGAGGCGTTCGTCCTCGGCCTGGAGGCCCTCGACCTGTGGCACCAGCTCGGCGCGCAGGGCGGCATGGCGGGCACCCTCGGCAGCCTCGCCCGCACCTACTCCCGGCTCGGCCTGCCCGAGCACGCCGAGCGCGCCGCCCGGCAGGCGCTGCACATCCGCAGCTCGGGCGGCGACTGGCACGGCCTCGGCGTCGGCAAGGACACTCTCGCCGCCGTGCTGCGCCGCGCCGGCCGCCCCGAGGAGGCCCTCGAACGCGAGCTGGAGGCGCTGGAGTTCCTCGGGAAGGTCGGCGACCGGCACGGCGAGGGCACCGCTCTGGCCCACCTCGCCGCCATCCACCTCGACCTCGGCCGCGCAGGCGACGCCCTGGAGGCCGGGCGGCGCGCCCACGACCTCACCGCCGAACTCGGCGACACCCGGGCGCAGGCGTCCGCGCTGCACTTCATGGCCCGCGCCTGCGGCCTGCTGGGCGAGCACGCCCGCGCCGTGGAGCACGTCACCGCCGAGGCCGGCATCCGCCGCGACATGGACGACCGGCGCGGCCTGCGCCGCGCCCTGCAGCTCCTGCGCGACTGCCACCTCGCGCTGGGCGACGAGACCGCGGCGGCCGACTGCGTCCGGCGGATCCGCGCCCTCGACAGCTGGCTCGAACCGGACAGATCCCTCGGCATGTGACCGACGACCTGGTCCACCGGCGCAGCGCGGCGTTCACTGGACCGCGTGACCCCGGGCGCGGCCCGGGGGAGGAGGCGAGATGGAGACCACCCCCTTCTGGGACGCGCTGCCCGAACGCGTCCGCGAGGCCCTGCGCCGGGACGGCACCCCGGTGGTGATCAGGCAGGGCGCCTTTCTCATGCGCGAGCACACCCGCGCGTCCCAGGTCTTCGTGCTGCGCACCGGCGTGGCGAAGGTCTGGGTCGACCGGGACGGCGAGACCGCCATCCTCGACGTCCTCGGCCCGGGCGACATCGCCGGGGAGGTGGAGGCGGTGGACGGCGGCGTCCGGCACGCCAACGTCGAGGCGCTGACCCGCGTGGAGGCGCTCGTGCTGCCCGCCGCGCGGTTCCGCGGGGTCCTGGACGACCACCCCGGCTCCGCCTGGGCCGTCGCCGCCGTCCTCGCCGAGCGGCTGCGGGACTCCAACGAGCTGCGCATCGCCCACTTCCCCGACGATCCCGAACGCCGCCTCGCGAGCCGGCTGCTGCGCCTGGTGTCGCGCTTCGGGTCGCCGGTCAAGGAGGAGCGGCCGGACGGCCCGGCCCCGGCCCCGGCCGCGGTGCCGGACGAGGCGGGCGGCGTGCAGGTCCGGATTCCGCTCACCCAGCAGGACCTCGGGCGCTGGGCGGGCATGAGCCGCCGCAAGGTCGCGCAGATCCTCGCCGCCGAGCCGGTCCGCGGCGGCCTCACCGTCGCCCGCAACGCGATCGTCGTCCGCTCGGTGGACGCCCTGCACCGCCTCGCGGGCCACGACACCGACTGAGGTCAGAACCCCGCGGGCCGGTGCGGCCACGGCGGCGGCGCGGGCGGCCGGCCGTCGGGGCGGACGCTCACGCCGGAGCCGTCCGTGCGGCCGCTCAGCCAGGCGAGCAGCGCCCGCCCGGACCCGGACGCCTCCGGGCCGCCGGGCGTCCAGCCGAGGTCGGCGGACTCGCCGGAGTCCGTCGCGGTGATCCGGAATCCGCCGAGCTCCCCGCGCTGCTCGTCCGGGAGCGCGGCGATGTCCGCCAGCGTGCTGGTCAGGGCCCACCGGACATAGGGCTCGGGCCAGTCGGCGGGGCCGTACCCGGCGGCGAGGTCCACGTGGTGGGCCTCGACCTCGTTCCAGCGGCGGTACAGCGTGTACCACGCCGGATGCTCCCAGCCCCCCATGGACTGCACGGTGGCGTTCCACGCGGCCTCCGGGAGCGTCCTCGCCTGCTCGACGAACCGCGCGCCGGTCGTGCGGACGTCCTCGACCAGTTCGTCGCGTCCGCGTCCGGCGCCTTCGTCGAGTGCGGCGTTGCGGGCGGCCATGCTCGGGTACTGCGGGATCTCCACGCCCGTCCGCGCCCATTCGAGCAGGTTCCACAGGGAGTCGGCGTTCCTGGCGATGTGCGTGGCCACGTGGCCGCGGCTCCAGCCGGGCAGCGCCGACGCGCCGCGCAGGTCCTGCTCGTCCAGTTTCGCGAGCGTGCCCGCGATGCGCTCCACGCCGGCATCCAGCTCGTCGATCACTTCCCGCCAGTCCATGACGCGCCTCCCAGCACCGGAAAGAGCCTCCATCCTCGCACCACCCCGCCCGCGCCACACCCAAGCGATCTTGAAACTTCCCGCCGGCCCCGGCCGCGCGTCCGCCGCCGGAGCCGTTCCGGTGGCGGGCATCGTTCGAACACGTGTACGGTACGGTGGTCCGTCCGGGCTCTCCGGGGACGGGCGGGGAGCGCCGGGAAATGCGGCGGCGGCCGCCGCCGTTATCAACTCGGGGGATTCTGTCGGACCCCCTGGCTAGCCTTGAGACCGGCCTGTCTCCATTCCACGGCCGTGCCCAGAAGAGGAACCGGATCAACACCGTGCATGACCGACTCATCGTGCGTGGAGCACGCGAGCACAACCTGAAGGACGTCTCGCTCGACCTCCCGCGTGACTCCCTGATCGTGTTCACCGGTCTGTCGGGTTCGGGCAAGTCCAGCCTGGCGTTCGACACGATCTTCGCGGAGGGCCAGCGCCGCTATGTCGAGTCGCTGTCGGCGTACGCCCGCCAGTTCCTCGGGCAGATGGACAAGCCCGACGTCGACTTCATCGAGGGGCTGTCCCCGGCGGTGTCGATCGACCAGAAGTCGACCAGCAAGAACCCGCGGTCGACGGTCGGGACGATCACCGAGGTGTACGACTACCTGCGCCTCCTGTACGCGCGGATCGGGCACCCGCACTGCCCCGAGTGCGGTCGGCCGATCACCCGCCAGGCGCCGCAGCAGATCGTGGACCGGGTGCTGGAACTGGAGCCGGGCACCCGGTTCCAGGTGCTGGCGCCGGTGATCCGCGGGCGCAAGGGCGAGTACCTCGAGCTGTTCCGCGAGCTGCAGTCGAAGGGCTACTCCCGGGCGATCGTGGACGGGCAGGCGATCCGGCTGGACGAGCCCCCGAAGCTGAAGAAGCAGGAGAAGCACGACATCGCGATCGTGGTCGACCGGCTCTCGGTGAAGGACTCGGCGCGGCAGCGGCTCGCCGACTCGGTGGAGACGGCGCTCGGCCTCGCGGGCGGCACGATCGTCCTCGACTTCGTCGACGTCCCCGAGGACGACGAGAACCGCACCCGGATGTACTCCGAGCACCTGTACTGCCCCTACGACGACCTGTCGTTCGAGGAGCTCGAACCGCGGTCGTTCTCGTTCAACTCGCCCTACGGCGCGTGCCCCGACTGCACCGGCCTCGGCACGCGCATGGAGGTCGACCCCGAGCTCGTCGTCCCCGACGACGAGCTCACGCTCGGCGAGGGCGCGATCCAGCCGTGGTCCAACGGCCACGTGAGCGACTACTTCCTGCGCCTGCTGTCCGCGCTCGGCGACGCGATGGGCTTCGACCTCAACACCCCGTGGGAGAAGCTGCCCGCCAAGGCGCGAAAGGCGATCCTGAACGGGCACGAGACCCAGGTCCACGTGCGCTACAAGAACCGGTACGGCCGGACGAGGTCGTACTACACCGCGTACGAGGGCGTGATCCCCTACATCCAGCGGCGGCACGCCGAGGCCGAGAGCGACATCAGCCGGGAGAAGCTCGAAGGCTACATGCGGGAGATCCCCTGCCCGACGTGCGAGGGCGCCCGGCTCAAGCCGGTCGTGCTCGCCGTCACCATGGGCGGGCGGTCGATCGCCGAGGTCGCCGCGATGCCGATCGGCGAGGCCGCGAAGTTCCTGCTGGCGCTGGAGCTGAACGAGCGCGAGCGGCACATCGCCGAGCGCGTCCTCAAGGAGATCAACGCCCGCCTCGGGTTCCTGCTGGACGTCGGCCTCGACTACCTCACCCTCGACCGGGCGTCCGCGACGCTCGCGGGCGGCGAGGCGCAGCGCATCCGGCTCGCCACGCAGATCGGCTCCGGGCTGGTCGGCGTCCTGTACGTGCTGGACGAGCCGTCCATCGGCCTCCACCAGCGCGACAACCACCGGCTGCTGGAGACGCTGCTCCGGCTGCGCGACATGGGCAACACCCTGATCGTCGTGGAGCACGACGAGGACACCATCGCCGCCGCCGACTGGATCGTCGACATCGGCCCCCGCGCCGGCGAGCACGGCGGCGAGATCGTCGTGTCCGGCACCCTCGACGAGCTGAAGAAGTCCGAGCGCTCCATCACCGGCGCCTACCTCGACGGGCGCCGCGAGATCGCGGTCCCGCAGATCCGCCGGCCCCGCACCCGCGGCCGCGAGGTCACCGTGAAGGGCGCGCAGCAGAACAACCTCCGCGACGTGGACGTGTCGTTCCCGCTCGGCGTCCTCACCGCCGTGACCGGCGTGTCCGGCTCGGGCAAGTCGACGCTGGTCAACGACATCCTCTACAGCGCGCTGGCGAAGAAGCTGAACGGGGCGAAGCTCGTCCCCGGCAAGCACAAGCGTGTCAACGGCGTCGACCAGCTCGACAAGGTCGTCCACGTCGACCAGTCCCCGATCGGGCGCACCCCGCGCTCCAACCCGGCGACCTACACCGGCGTGTTCGACCACATCCGCAAGCTGTTCGCGCAGACGACCGAGGCGAAGGTCCGCGGCTACCAGCCGGGCCGGTTCTCCTTCAACGTCAAGGGCGGCCGCTGCGAGAACTGCTCCGGCGACGGCACCATCAAGATCGAGATGAACTTCCTGCCGGACGTCTACGTCCCGTGCGAGGTCTGCCACGGCGCCCGCTACAACCGGGAGACCCTGGAGGTCCACTACAAGGGCAAGACGATCTCCGAGGTGCTCGACATGCCGATCGAGCAGGCCACCGAGTTCTTCGAGCCGATCAAGGCGATCCACCGGCACCTGAAGACGCTCAACGACGTCGGCCTCGGCTACGTCCGGCTCGGCCAGCCCGCCCCCACCCTGTCCGGCGGCGAGGCCCAGCGCGTCAAGCTGGCGTCCGAGCTGCAGAAGCGCTCGACCGGCCGCACCGTCTACGTGCTGGACGAGCCGACCACCGGCCTGCACTTCGAGGACATCCGCAGGCTCCTCGGCGTCCTCAACGGCCTGGTCGACAAGGGCAACACGGTGATCGTCATCGAGCACAACCTGGACGTCATCAAGACCGCCGACTGGATCATCGACATGGGCCCCGAGGGCGGCTCGCGCGGCGGCACCGTCGTCGCCACCGGCACCCCCGAGGACGTCGCCGGGATCGACGCCAGCCACACCGGCCAGTTCCTCGCCAAGATGCTCGGCTGACCTCCCGGGTCCCCGGAGCGGGTCCGGGCCGGTGAAGGCGGTGGGTCGGTGCGGGGTGCGCGGCCGGGTCCAGGATCATGGAGCCATGACTGACGAAGTGACGCCCGGAGCCCCGCAGGTGGCGGGATCGGCCGGGGACGGGGGAATCGGGCGCCGCACCGTGCTGTGCGGCGCCGGGGTCGCGGGCGCCGCGCTGCTCGCCGGCTGCGCGAGCGGCCGGGAGGAGAAGTCCGCCGAGGACCTCAGGGGGCAGGAGATCGCGAAGGCCGCCGACATCCCGGTCGGCGGCGGGAAGGTCTACGCCGGCGAGAAGGTCGTCGTGACGCAGCCCGCCGAGGGCACGTACAAGGCGTTCACTGCGGTGTGCCCCCACCAGGGCTGCTCGGTGGACAAGGTCCAGAACGGGCTGATCAGGTGCCCCTGCCACGGCAGCGAGTTCAAGATCGCGGACGGGGCGGTGCAGAAGGGGCCCGCCGACCGGCCGCTCACCGAGTACCCCGTCGAGGTGAGGAACGGCGGCGTCGTCGTCACCTGAGCGGCGCCCTCCGGCAGGACCCGAAAAACTGGTTCTGATTTGAACCACCTCCCCCTCCCGCGCGTGATCACTGGTGACACGACGGAACCGCAGAGGTCACTGGAGGGTGAACATGCCACAGGAGTCGGGGACGCCGGCCGGCGAGGCGGAGCGCGGGCCGGGGGACGCGCCGGACGGCGGGAACACCCGCCGGGGAGTCCTGCTCGGGGCGGGGCTCGCCGGCCTCGCCGGGCTCGCCGCGGCGTGCGGCGGGTCCGGGGACGGTGCCGACGCGGGCGGCTCCGGTGGCGGGGACACGGGCGGCGGCACCGACGGCGGCGGCACCGGCGAGGCGCTCGCGTCCGCCGGGGAGATCCCGGTCGGCGGCGGCAAGGTCTTCAAGGACGCGGAGGTCGTGGTGTGCCAGCCGGCGGAGGGCGAGTTCACGGCGTTCTCCGCGGCCTGCACCCACCGCGGATGCGACGTGGACGCGGTCGCCGACGGCACGATCAACTGCCCCTGCCACGGCAGCAAGTTCAAGATCACGGACGGGTCGGTGGTGAGCCCGCCGGCGGACAAGCCCCTGGAGGAGCGGCGGATCACCGTCCAGGGGGACAAGATCATGCTCGCCTGAGCGTCTTCGGCCGCGCGGGGCCGTCCTCGCGCGGGCCGTCCCCGCGCCGGGCGGCCCGCTCGCCGTCGCCGGGGCCGCCGGCGGCCTCCCCGCCGACGACCTCCCGGTTCGCCGCCTCGCGGCCGTCCGCGCGGCCGTCCGCGCGCCCGCCGTCCGGGGAGGCGCCGTCCGGGGAGGCGCCGAGGGCGCCGTCCTCATGGCCGACGCGGAAGCGGGGGAGCGCACCGGGGTGGTTGTCGCGGATGTAGGAGACCAGGTGCTCGCGCATGTCGCAGCGCAGGTCCCAGGTGCTCGCCGAGTCGGCGGCGCTCATCAGCGCCCGGAGCGTCACCAGCCCGTTCGGCTGCACGTCCACCACCTGCAGGATCCACTCGCGGCGGTCCCACAGGGGGTTCTCCTTCAGCGCGGAGTACAGCTCGCGGCGCAGCTCGTCGACCGGCACGGACCAGTCGACGTGCAGCTCGACCGAGCCGAGCAGCCGGCTGGAGTGCCGGGTCCAGTTCTCGAACGGCTGCTCGGTGAAGTGCGACACCGGGTAGATCATCCGGCGGTCGTCCCAGAGGCGCAGCACCACGTACGACAGCGTCAGCTCTTCGACCCGGCCCCAGTTGCCGTCCACGACCACGACGTCGTCCAGCCGCAGCGCGTCGCTGAACGCCAGCTGCAGCCCGGCGAGGAGGTTGCCCAGCGTCGGCCGGGCCGCGATTCCGACGACCAGCCCGGCGACGCCCGCCGACGCCAGCACCCCGGCGCCGATCGCCCGGACGCCGGGGAACGTGAACAGCGCCGCGCCCACCGCCAGGACCACGATCACCACGGCGGCGATGCGGCGCAGCAGCAGCATCTGGGTGCGGACCCGCCGGGCCCGCCGGTTCCGCTCGCCCTCGATGTGCATCAGCCGCTCCAGCGGCGGATCGCTCAGCGCGTAGACGATCCGCAGCAGCAGCCAGGTGCTGGCGCCGATCGCGGCGATCCGCAGCACGTGCCGGACCGCGCCCTCCGTGCCGTCGCCCAGCAGGTGGTACGGCATCGCGGCGTTGGTGCTGACGACGGCCGCGAACGCGAACGCCGGCGCGGCGACGCGGCGGGCGACACGGCCGGCGCCCGGCCAGCGCGCCGACAGCCGCCCGGCCAGCAGCCGCCTCCCGGCCTCCACGACGATCACCGACGTGGCGACGACGGCGGCCAGCACGACCCATCCCCAGAACGCGGACACCTGCGCGACGACCCCCTCAGGCTGCGACGATCTCCGTTCGCACAACGTACGCTTGATTCTGCCTTTCCGATAATTCTGCCTTTCCGAAGCCTCCGGCATCACCCCGGCCGGACGGGGAGATCTCCGTCACCCCGAACCGGCGCGCGGGCGCGCACGGCGTGTCGGCCCCGCCGACTAGGCTCATGGACGTGGCTGATCCGGCGACCTACCGACCCGCACCGGGCTCGATCCCGGAATCCCCCGGCGTGTACAGATTCCGCGACGAGCACGGCCGGGTCATCTACGTGGGCAAGGCGAAGCACCTGCGCCAGCGGCTGAACTCCTACTTCGCCGACTTCTCCGCGCTGCACCCCCGCACCCAGACGATGGTGCGGACCGCCGCCCGCGTCGACTGGACGGTCGTCGCCACCGAGGTCGAGGCGCTCCAGCTCGAGTACTCCTGGATCAAGGAGTTCGACCCCAGGTTCAACGTCCGCTACCGCGACGACAAGTCCTACCCGTATCTGGCCGTCACCCTGGACGAGGACTTCCCGAGGGTGATGGTGATGCGGGGCGCCAAACGCAAGGGCGTGCGCTACTTCGGTCCGTACTCCCACGCGTGGGCGATCCGGGAGACGGTCGACCAGCTGCTGCGCGTGTTCCCCGTCCGGACGTGCAGCGCGGGCGTGTTCCGGCGGCAGCACCAGCTCGGCCGCCCCTGCCTGCTCGGCGACATCGGCAAGTGCTCGGCGCCCTGCGTCGGCCGCGTCTCCCCGGAGGAGCACCGCCTGCTCGCCGAGGACTTCTGCGACTTCATGGCCGGCCACACCACCCGGTTCATCAAGCGCCTCGAACGCGACATGCGCGAGGCCGCCGCGGCCCAGGAGTACGAGCGCGCCGCCCGCCTCCGCGACGACATCCGCGCCCTGGAGCGCGCCCTGGAGAAGCAGGCGGTCGTCCTCCCCGACAGCACCGACTGCGACATGATCGCCTTCGCCGAGGACGAGCTGGAGGCGGCCGTCCAGGTCTTCTACGTGCGCGGCGGCCGGATCCGGGGGCAGCGCGGCTGGGTGGTCGACAAGGTCGCGGACGTCACCACCGCCGACCTGGTCGAGCACTTCCTCATCCAGATCTACAGCGAGAGCGAGTCGGTGCCGCGCGAGGTGCTCGTCCCGGCCC
>NZ_SMKB01000543.1:0-644 GCF_004348575.1 Actinomadura sp. 7K534 | reverse complement strand
TCGTCGTAGCGGTCGGATTCGCGGTGCCATTTGAGGATGCCGGCCATCCAGTCGCGGAGTTCGTCGACGTAGGCGGCCAGGGCGGTGCGGGCGGTGTCGTCCAGGTCGAGTTCGTCGGCCAGGGCGGGGAGTTCGCGGGTGGCGAGGTGCTCGAACTGGCGGCGGCGGGACGTGATGAGGTCGTTGACGATGGGCAGGGCCTCGTCCCGGCCGCAGCCGAAGAAGTTCTCGATGGCCAGGACGCCGTTGTTCAGCTCGCCCTCGTACTCGATCTCCTTCTGGTAGGAGAAGCAGTCGTTCAGCAGGCAGGCGACGTCCATGGCGGAGACGTCGATCTCCCGGAGGGTGCGGGTCTGGAAGACGTGGGCCGGGATCTCGTGCGAGTGCTCGATCCGGGAGAGGCTCATCGTCATCTCGGAGCCGAACGTGTGGCGGCGCATCTCGATGTAGTCGACGGGGTCGGGGACGCGGGACTGGAGGTGGTTGTTCAGTTCCCAGACCCAGCTCTCGACCATGTGCTCGACGGCGGCGCGGAACTCGCGGCGGCCGCGGTCGTCCATCGGGGCGGCGGTGCGGCGCCACAGGTCGGCGAGCGACGCCTCGAAGGCGTTCTCGGGGGGCGGGGTGGTGCCGCAGTCCAGCGG
>NZ_SMKB01000542.1:0-644 GCF_004348575.1 Actinomadura sp. 7K534 | reverse complement strand
GGATCTGGGACGACCTGGTGGTGCTGATGGCGGCAGGGGTGCGGGCGGGGCGGATCGACACGGTCCGTCCGGAGCACATGCCGGAGGCGATGGGGCGGCCGCCGCGGGTGGACGGGCACGGCGGTGAGGTGTACGTGTACCGGCGGGCGGGGCTGCCGTGCCTGGTGTGCGGGTCGGAGGTGCGGACGGTGGAGCTGGCGGCGCGGAACCTGTTCTGGTGTCCGGGGTGCCAGCCGCCCGCCGTGTGACCCCACCGTGTGACCCGCCGTGTGAGCGCGGCCGTGCGGGGCGGGGTCTGCCGCTAGCCGCTGAGGGCGTCCTGCATGGGGCGGAACTTGGTGCGGGCCTCGGCGAGTTCGGCGCCGGGGTCGGAGTCGGCGACGATGCCGCAGCCGGCGAACAGCCGGGCGCGGGTTCCGTCGATCTCGGCGCAGCGCAGGGCGATGCCCCATTCGCCGTCGCCGCGGGCGTCGACCCAGCCGACGGGCCCGGCGTAGCGTCCGCGGTCCATGCCCTCGAGTTCGCGGATGAGGTCCATGGCGGTGCCGGTGGGGGTGCCGCAGACGGCGGGCGTGGGGTGCAGGGCGGCGACGACGTCGAGGACGGAGCGGTCGGCGGCGAGGCGCCCGCGGACGGGGGAGGCG
>NZ_SMKB01000064.1:0-33058 GCF_004348575.1 Actinomadura sp. 7K534 | reverse complement strand
GGGCGGCCGGGGGCGGGGCGTCCCGGGTGGACGGTGTTGACATCCCGGCTCGTTAGCGCAAACATTCGCGTGTAAGCTCGCAGAACTCGGGGAGGCGATGTGGCCGCCGAATCACCGGAGGCCCCCGACGGCCGGCGGCTGGCGGTGATGGAGGACGTGGCCGCGATGGCCGGCGTCTCGGCGATGACCGTGTCGCGCGTCCTGAACGCGCCCGAGAAGGTGCGCCCGCAGACCCGTGCCCGGGTGATGGCCGCGGTGCGGGCCCTGGACTACCGGCCCAACTCGGCGGCGCGCGTGCTGGCCACCGGCCGGTCCGGCGTCCTCGGCGTGGTCAGCTTCGACACCACGCTGTACGGCCCGGCGTCGACCGTGTTCAGCATCGAGCAGGCCGCCCGCGAGCACGACTACACCGTCAGCATCGTCAGCCTGAGCTCGCTGAACCGCCGCTCGATCGGCGAGGGCGTGGAGCGGCTGCGCGGCCAGTCGGTCGACGGGATCATGGTCGTGGCCCCGCACGAGTCGGCGGCGGACGGGCTGAAGGAGCTGCCGGCCGACACCCCGCTGGTCGCGGTCGGCGCGGGCGCGGACGTGCCGTTCCCCGTCGTCGCGGTCGACCACCGGGCCGGTGCCGAGCGCGCCGTCCGGCACCTGCTCAGCCTCGGGCACGAGACCGTCCTGCACCTGGCCGGCCCGGCCGACTGGGTGGACGCCAGCGGGCGGACCGACGGCTGGCGCGCCGCGCTGGAGGCCGCCGGGCGCTCCGTTCCGGTGCCGCCCGCCGGCGACTGGAGCGCCCGCTCCGGCTACGAGTACGGCCGGCAGATCGCCGCCGACCCCGAGGTCACCGCGGTGTTCGCGGCCAACGACGCGATGGCCCTCGGCCTGCTGCGCGCCCTGCGCGAGGCCGGGCGGGAGGTGCCCGGCGACGTCAGCGTCGTGGGCTTCGACGACGTCCCCGAGGCCGCCTACTTCCCGCCGCCGCTCACCACCGTCCGGCAGAACTTCGGCGAGGTGGGCCGGCGGGCCTTCGACCTGCTGCTCGACCGGATCGGCGGCGTCTCGGCGGAACGCTCCCGCCGGGTCGTCGAGCCGGAACTCGTCGTCCGGGAGAGCACGGGGGTCCCCCGGGGGACCTAGCCCCGTCCGGTCCGAGGGTCCGCCTTCGTCATGCCCCAGGATGTTAGCGCTAACAGATCGGAGTCGAGATGCCAGAGCCGGGCGGCGGGATCGCGGCGCTCCGCACGGAGCTCGCCGTCCTGCACCAGACCCTCGTCGAGTGCGGGCTGGTCGCGTGGACGGCCGGCAACGTGTCGGCGCGCGCCGGCGACGACGCCTTCCTGATCAAGCCGAGCGGCGTCCCCTACGAGCGGCTCACCCCCGACGCGATGGTGCTGTGCGACCTGGAGGGCAAGCCGGCGGACGGGGCGGAGCTCAAGCCGTCCAGCGACGTGTTCGCCCACGCCTACGTGTACCGGCACCGCCCCGACGTCGGGGGAGTGGTGCACACCCATTCGGCCTACGCCACCGCGTGGGCGGCGCGCGGCGAGCCGATCCCGTGCGTGCTGACGGCGATGGCGGACGAGTTCGGCGGCGAGATCCCCGTCGGCCCGTTCGCGCTCATCGGCGGCGACGACATCGGCCGCGGCATCGTCGAGACCCTCGGCGGGCACCGCAGCCCCGCCGTGCTCATGCGCAACCACGGCGTCTTCACGATCGGCGCCGACGCCCGCGCCGCGGTCAAGGCGGCCGTGATGTGCGAGGACGTCGCCCGGACCGTCCACCTGTCGCGGCAGCTCGGCGAGCCGCGGCCGATGGACGCGGGCGACATCGACCGGCTGTACGACCGCTACCAGAACGCCTACGGGCAGAGGGGCCGACCATGAGCTTTCCGAACCGCGAGATCTGGTTCCTCACCGGCAGCCAGGGCCTCTACGGCGAGGACACCCTGCGGCAGGTCGCCGAGCAGTCCGCGGCGATCGCCGCGCGGCTCGGCGAGGCGCTGCCGGTCACCGTGCGGTGGCTGCCCGTCCTCACCGGCGCGGACGCGATTCGCCGGACGTGCGTGGACGCCGGCGCCGACGACGCGTGCGTCGGCGTGATCGCCTGGATGCACACGTTCTCCCCGGCGAAGATGTGGATCGCCGGCCTGGACGCCCTCACCAAGCCCCTGCTGCACCTGCACACGCAGGCGAACGTGGAGCTGCCCTGGGCGTCGATCGACATGGACTTCATGAACCTCAACCAGGCCGCCCACGGCGACCGGGAGTTCGGATACGTCCAGTCGCGGCTCGGCGTGGCCCGCAAGACCGTCGCCGGGCACGTCACCGACCCCTCGGTCGGGGCGCGCGTCTCCGGGTGGGCGCGGGCGGCGGCGGGCCTGCACGAGCTGCGGCGGCTGAAGCTGGCCCGGTTCGGCGACAACATGCGGGACGTCGCCGTCACCGAGGGCGACAAGGTCGAGGCGCAGCTGCGGTTCGGCGTCTCCGTCAACACCTACGGCGTCAACGACCTGGTCGAGTTCGTGGACGCCGTCCCGGACGGGGACATCGCGGAGCTGGTCAAGGAGTACGAGGACCGCTACGACATCGTCCCGGAGCTGCGGCCCGGCGGCGAGCGGCACGAGTCGCTGCGCTACGGCGCGCGGATCGAGCTGGGGCTGCGGGCGTTCCTCGACGACGGCGGCTTCAAGGCGTTCACGACGAACTTCGAGGACCTCGGCGGCCTCCGGCAGCTGCCCGGCCTCGCCGTCCAGCGGCTGATGGCGGACGGCTACGGCTTCGGCGGCGAGGGCGACTGGAAGACCGCGACGCTGCTGCGCACGCTGAAGGCCGCGGCGGCGGGCCTGCCGGGCGGCACGTCGTTCATGGAGGACTACACCTACCACCTGGAACCCGGCAACGAGCTGATCCTCGGCGCGCACATGCTGGAGATCTGCCCGTCCATCGCCGCCGGGCGCCCCTCGCTGGAGATCCACCCGCTGAGCATCGGCGGGCGCGAGGACCCGGTCCGGCTGGTGTTCGACGCCGCGCCCGGCCCCGCCGTGGTGGCCGGCCTCGCCGACATGGGCGACCGGTTCCGGCTGGTCGCCAACGAGATCGAGGTCGTGCCGCCGCCGGAGCCGCTGCCGATGCTGCCGGTCGCCCGCGCGGTGTGGCGGCCGCGGCCGGACCTGCGCACGTCCACCGAGGCGTGGCTGACCGCGGGCGCGCCGCACCACACCGTGCTCACCGCGGCGCTCGGCGCGGAGGAGCTGAACGATCTCGCCGACATGGCGGGGGTGGAACTGCTCACGATCGACGCCGGCACCACGCTGCGGCAGTTCACCAGGGAGATCCGCTGGAACCAGGCGTACTACCGGCTCGCCGGGGGCCTGTGACGAGCACGCGGAGTGCCGGCTGTGAGGATCGAGTGACGAGGAGGGCCCATGAGCGAGGACGAACGCTACGTCGTCGGCGTCGACTTCGGCACGCTGTCCGGGCGGGCGCTGGTCGTCCGCGTCCGTGACGGCGCGGAGGCCGGCGACGCCGTCCACGAGTACGGCCACGGGGTGATCGACGAGGCGCTGCCGGCGGGCGTCCCGCTCGGTCCCGACTGGGCCCTCCAGGCGCCCCAAGACTGGCTGGACGTGCTGCGGTCCGCCGTCCCCAAGGCGCTGGCGGCGGCGGACGTGGAGCCGTCGCAGGTCATCGGCATCGGCACGGACTTCACCGCCTGCACGGTGCTGCCGACCACCGCCGACGGCACGCCCCTGTCCGACCTGCACCCGGAGCGGCCGCACGCCTGGCCGAAGCTGTGGAAGCACCACGCCGCCCAGCCGCAGGCCGACCGGATCAACGCGCTGGCCGCCGAGCGCGGGGAGCCGTGGCTGCCCCGCTACGGCGGCAAGATCTCCTCGGAGTGGGAGTTCGCCAAGGCGCTGCAGCTGCTGGAGCAGGACCCCGAGCTCTACGCCCTGGCCGACCGCTGGATCGAGGCCGCGGACTGGATCGTCTGGCAGCTCACCGGCCGCGAGTCGCGCAACATCTGCACGGCGGGCTACAAGGGCGTCTACCAGGACGGGCGGTACCCGTCCCGCGAGTTCCTGGCCGCCCTGAACCCGGGCTTCGCCGACTTCCCCGGCAAGCTCGGCCACGACCTGGCGCCGCTCGGCGGGCTCGCCGGGACGCTGACCGCGCAGGCCGCGGCCTGGACGGGCCTGCCCGAGGGCGTCGCCGTCGCCGTCGGGAACGTCGACGCGCACGTCACGGCCGCCGCGGCCGACGCCGTCCGCCCCGGGCAGATGGTCGCGATCATGGGCACGTCCACCTGCCACGTGATGTCGGCGGACCACCTCGCCGAGGTCCCCGGCATGTGCGGCGTCGTCGCGGACGGCATCGTCCCGGGCCTGTGGGGCTACGAGGCCGGGCAGTCCGGAGTCGGCGACATCTTCGCGTGGTTCGTGGACAACTGCGTGCCCGCCGCCTACGAGGAGGCCGCCGCCGCGGCCGGGCTGTCGGTCCACGAGCACCTGACCGCGCTCGCCGCGGAGCAGCCGGTCGGGCGGCACGGGCTGGTCGCGCTCGACTGGAACAACGGCAACCGCTCCGTCCTCGTCGACCACGACCTGTCCGGCCTCGTCGTGGGCCAGACGCTCGCCACCAGGCCGGAGGACGTCTACCGCGCCCTCATCGAGGCCACCGCGTTCGGCACCCGCATGATCGTGGACACGTTCGAGGCGTCGGGCGTCCCCGTGGCGGAGTTCGTCGTCGCGGGCGGCCTGCTGAAGAACCGCTTCCTGATGCAGGTCTACGCCGACGTGCTGCGCCGCCCGCTCTCCCTGATCGGCTCGGCCCAGGGACCGGCGCTCGGCGCGGCCGTGCACGCCGCCGTCGCCGCCGGCGCCTACCCCGATATCACGTCCGCCGCCGCCGCGATGGGCCGCCGAGAACCGGCCGCCTACGTCCCCGACCCCGCCCGCGCCGACGCCTACGACGCCCTGTACGAGATCTACCGGACCCTGCACGACCACTTCGCCGACGGCGCCGTCATGCACCGGCTGCGCGGCCTCCGCTCGGTCTAGCCGGTCGCGGCGGGCGCGGTGCTGCGGCGGACGATCAGGCGGCTCGGGACCGGTTTCGGGGTGTCCGCCGCCCGTCCCGGCTCGGTGAGCTGCGCGATCAGGAGCTCCACGCAGTGCCGCCCCAGGGCGGTGAAGTCCTGCCGGACGGTCGTGAGCGGCGGGGTGAGGAACGCCGCCTCGGGGATGTCGTCGAACCCGATGACGCTGACGTCGCCCGGCACGCCGCGGCCGCTCTCGTGGATCGCCCACAGCAGCCCGAGCGCGATCTGGTCGTTGCCGGCGAACACGGCCGTCACGGCGGGGTCGGCGGCCAGCACCCGGCCGCGCTCGTAGCCGGACCGGGCGCTCCAGTCGCCGGGGGCGGGGTCCGGGACGGCCGCGCCCGCCTCGACGAGCGCGTCCCGCCAGCCGCGGGTGCGCTCGTTCGCCTCCCACCAGTCCGCCGGGCCCGGCAGGTGGTGGACGGTCCGGTGCCCCAGCTCCAGCAGGTACCGGGTCGCCTCCCGCGGCGCGAGGTAGTGGTCGGCCGACACGGTCGGGACGGCCGCCCGCGGCCCCAGCAGCACCGTCGGCAGGTCGTCCGGCAGGTGCCGCAGCGCCTCGTCCGGCGGGACGTGCCCGGGGATCATGATGATGCCGTCCACGCCCTGGTCGCGGAACCGGTCCACCGCCCCGGCGACCGCGCCGTGCCCGGGCGACTCCAGGCTCGCGACGCTGGTGAAGAAGTCGGCCGCGCGGGCGTTCCGCTCGATCGCCGCGATGATCGACGCCGGGCCGAACAGCGCGGTGTCGAAGCTGACGACGCCGAGCGTCCGGGACCGGCCGGTGGCCAGCGCCCGCGCCGCCGCGTTCGGGCGGAAGTCCAGCTGCGTCGCCGCGGCCAGCACCCGGTCCCGGGTGTTCGGGCTGACCATCGGATGGTTCTTGAAGACCCGGGACACGGTCTGGTGCGACACCCCGGCGAGCCGGGCGACGTCGCGCAGGCCCGGCCGGGCCGGTGGCGGGGTCGCGGTCATCTCACTCCGAAGGTACCGGTCGGGCCTGCCGGTCCGCCCGCTCAGCGGGCCGTTCCGCTGCGCCGCTTGGCCCAGATGTCGAACGCGACGGCCGCGAGCAGCACCAGGCCCTTGATCAGCATCACCCGCTCGCTCGGCGCGCCGAGCAGCGACATCCCGTTGTTGATCACGCCCATGATCAGCCCGCCGGTGATCGCGCCGATCACCTTGCCGACCCCGCCCTGCACGGCCGCGCCGCCGATGAACGCCGCCGCGATCGCGTCCAGCTCGAACATGTTCCCGGCGGTCGGGCCCGCCTGGTTGAGCCGTCCGGCGAACACGATCCCCGCGACGGCCGACAGCACGCCCATGTTGACGAACAGCCAGAACGACACCGACTTGACCTTGATGCCGGACAGCCGGGCCGCGAGCGGGTTGCCGCCGAGCGCGTACACGTGCCGGCCGAACACCGCCCGGTTCATCACCAGCGTGGAGCCCAGCACGAGGACCCCTAGTAGGACCAGCACCCACGGCATGTTCTTGAACCGCGCGAGCTGCACGGCCATGAACATGACCACCACGACCGCCAGCGCGTTCTTGGCGGCGAACACGGGCAGCGGGTCGACCTTCTGCCCGTACCGGATGCGGCCCTGCCGGTTGCGCCAGCCGAACCCGACGTACCCGGCGACCAGCGCGACCGCGACCAGCAGCGTGAACAGGTCGGCGCCGCCGAGCGGCCCGAGCCCGATGTTGCCGAGGTAGCCGGACAGGAAGCCGTTGGCGATCGTGCGGACCTCGTCCGGGAACGGGCCGATGCCCTGGTTGCCGAGGATCGTCAGCGTCAGCGCCCGGAACACCAGCATCCCGGCCAGCGTCACGATGAACGCCGGGATGCCGAAGTAGGCGATCCAGTACCCCTGCCAGGCGCCGATCGCGGCGCCCGCGAGCATCGTCAGCAGGACGGCCAGCGGCCACGGCACGTTGTGGTCGACCATCAGCACGGCGGCGATGGCGCCGGTCACCGCCACGACCGACCCCACCGACAGGTCGATGTGCCCGCCGATGATCACCAGGATCATCCCGATGGACAGGATCAGGATGTAGGAGTTCTGCACGATGATGTTGCTGATGTTGCCCGGGGACAGCAGCTGCCCGTCGGTGAGCACCGCGAACAGCGCGACGATCAGCCCGAACGCGATGTAGATGCCGCTCTGCCGGAGGTTGACGGGCAGTGCCCGGCCCTCCTTCGGCCGCTCCGCCGGCGGCGGGGTCACTGCCTGGTCGGCCGGCGCGACGCTGCTCATGCTCTGCTCTCCTTGGTCTGGGTCAGGTACTGCATCAGCCGCTCCGGCGTCGCGTCCGCGCGGCTCACCTCACCGGTGATCCGGCCCTCCGCCATGGCGTAGACGCGGTCGCACACGCCGATCAGCTCCGGCAGCTCGGAGGAGATCATCAGCACCGCCCGGCCCTGGTCGGCCATCCGGTTGATGATCGAATAGATCTCGTACTTGGCGCCCACGTCGATGCCGCGGGTCGGCTCGTCCAGGATCAGGACGTCGGCGTCGGTGAACATCCACTTCGACAACACGACCTTCTGCTGGTTGCCGCCGCTGAGCTGCCCCGCCGGCGTCAGCACGCTCGGCGTCTTGATGTTCATCTCCTTGCGGTACCGCTCGGCGACCTCGTACTCGCGGTTCTCGTCCACCCAGCCCGCCCTGGCGAGGCCGCTCAGACCCGCGGCCGAGATGTTGCGCTTGATGTCCTCGATGAGGTTCAGCCCGTAGGTCTTGCGGTCCTCGGTCGCGTACGCGAGGCCGTGCCGGATCGCGTCGGTGACCGTCCGGAGCGTGACCTCCCGGCCGTCCTTGTAGATCCGGCCGCTGATCCCGGTCCCGTAGCTGCGGCCGAACACGCTCATGGCCAGCTCCGTCCGGCCCGCCCCCATCAGCCCCGCCAGTCCGACGATCTCGCCGCGGCGCAGCGTGAGCCCGGCGCCCTCCACCACGACCCGGCCGTGCTGGGTGGGCGAGTGAACGGTCCAGTCCTCGATGCGCAGCACCTCGTCGCCGATGTCGGAGACGCGGTCGGGGAAGCGGTGGTCCAGGTCGCGGCCGACCATGCCGGAGATGATGCGGTCCTCGGAGACGCCGCCGGCCATGTCGAGCGTCTCGATCGTCCGGCCGTCCCGCAGGATCGTGGTCGAGTCGGCCACCGCCCGGATCTCGTTCAGCTTGTGCGAGATGATCACGCAGGTGATGCCCTCGGCGCGCAGACCGCGCAGCAGGTCGAGCAGGTGCGCGGAGTCGGAGTCGTTCAGCGCGGCGGTGGGCTCGTCCAGGATCAGGAGCTTCACCCGCTTCGACAGCGCCTTGGCGATCTCCACGAGCTGCTGCTTGCCGACCCCGAGGTCCATCGCCGCGGTCACCGGGTTCTCCTTCAGCCCGACCCGGTCCAGGAGCTTCGCCGCCTCGGCGTTGGTCCGGTTCCAGTCGATGAGCCCGAACCTCCCCCGGCGCTCGTTGCCGAGGTAGATGTTCTCGGCGATCGACAGGTACGGGCTGAGCGCCAGCTCCTGGTGGATGATCACGATGCCGCGCTGCTCGCTGTCGCGGATTCCGGAGAACCGGCACGGCTCGCCCTCGAACTCGATGTCCCCGCTGTAGTCGCCGTGCGGGTAGACGCCGGAGAGCACCTTCATCAGGGTCGACTTGCCGGCTCCGTTCTCGCCGCAGATCGCGTGGATCTCGCCTCGCCGCACCTCCAGGTTGACGTCCTGGAGCGCCTTCACCGCGGGGAAGGTCTTGGTGATTCCGCGCATCCGCAGTATCGCGTCGGTCATGCTCCTCCTCGGGGTCGGCGGGCGCCCGCGGGCGCCCGCCCCCGGCGCGTTACTTCAGCTGGTCCTCTGTGTAGTAGCCGGTGTCGATGAGGTGCTCCTTGTAGTTGTCCTTGTTCACGATCACGGGGTTCAGCAGGTAGGACGGGACGACCTTCACGCCGTTGTCGTAGTCCTTGGTGTTGTTCACCTCGGGCTTGCCGCCCTTCAGCACGGCGTCGGCCATCTTCACCGTGACCGAGGCGAGCTGCCGCGTGTCCTTGAAGATCGTCGAGTACTGCTCACCCGCGATGATGGACTTGACCGAGGCGGCCTCCGCGTCCTGGCCGGTCACCACGGGGTACGGCTGGCCCGGCGTCCCGTAGCCGCTGGACTTCAGCGCCGAGAGGATCCCGATCGACAGGCCGTCGTAGGGGGACAGGACCCCCTGGACCTTCGTCCCGCCGCCGTAGTGGCGGGTGATGAGGTCCTCCATGCGCTTCTGCGCCCGCTCCGCACTCCAGCGCAGCGTCGCGATCGTCTTGAAGTCCGTCTGGCCGCTCTTGACGACGAGGGTGCCCTTGTCGATGTGCGGCTTCAGGGTGTCCATCGCGCCGTTGTAGAAGAACGTCGCGTTGTTGTCGTCGGGGGAACCGGCGAACAGTTCGATGTTGAACGGCCCCTTCGCGTCGCCCGCGGACCCGTCCGGCTTCTGCAGGCCGAGCCCGACCAGCAGCGACGTCGCCTGCTGCACGCCGACCTTGTAGTTGTCGAAGGTGGCGTAGTAGCCGACGTTCTCGGAGTTGCGGATCAGCCGGTCATAGGCGATCACCGGGATGTTCTGGTCGGCCGCCTTCTGCAGCTGCGTCGTGATGGCGGTGCCGTCGATCGAGGCGATGACCAGTAGCCGGGCGCCCTTGGTGATCTGGTTGTCGATCTGGTTGGCCTGGGTGGGGATGTCGTCCTCGGCGTACTGCAGGTCGACCTTGTAGCCGAGCTGTTCGAGCTGCTTCTTGAGGTTGTCGCCGTCATGGATCCAGCGCTCGGACGAGCGGGTCGGCATCGTGACGCCGACCAGGGCGCCCTTGGCCGACCTGTTCTCGGCCTCCTTGTCGACGGTCTTCTCACTCGACCCGCACGCGGTCATGCCGAGCGTGAGCCCAAGGCCCAGCGCCAGGCTGACGAGCTTCCTACGCTTCACGTCTCACCTCGGGGGTGGCTGCCGGTGGTCCGGGCCAGGCTGTTACCGGTCACACTGCCATGTCAATAGGCCCATGTGGGACGCGTCACAACCGTGACCTTCCTCGCCACCCGATTGTTAGCGTTATCACTACGCACGTCAACACCGGGAGAGCCCGGCATCGCTCGGCGCGGCTCCGGCGCCCCAAGCACCAGCAGGGGAGTGCTTTCCGGCGCCGGCCCATTGACATTGCCGGTTGGTTATCGCAAACATCCGGAGTCGACCGGCGCGCCCGGTCGGCGGCGCGGCCGGGGCGGGGTCAGCGGAGGCGGAAGCCGAGCTCGCGGCCCGCTTCGCGCAGTTCGTCGCGAGCGGACGGGTGGGCCACCTCGTCCACGAGCTGCTGGGCCTGGGACGTGGCGTCGTGCCCCCAGACGGCGGCCGTTCCCTGCTCGCTGACGATGAAGCTGTGCTGGAACGAGGTCACGGGACCGGCCAGGCGCGGGATGACGGTGGAGACGTCCGCGCGCGGGTGCCAGGACGGCAGCGCGATGACGGCGCGCCCGCCGGGGGAGTGCAGGGCGCCGACGACGAAGTCGGTCTGGCCGCCGAACCCGGAGTAGATGACCCCGCGGACGCGGCTGGCGTTCGCCTGGGCGAACAGGTCGACCTGGAGGGCGGAGTTCACCGAGACCATCCGCGGCTTGCGGGCGATCAGGCTCGGGTCGTTGGTCTTCTCGGTGCGCAGCATCCGGACGCGCTCGTTGTGGTCGACCCAGTCGTACAGCTCGCGGCTGCCGAAGACGAACGACGCGGTGATGGGCGTGGTGGTGTCGAGCGCCCCGGCCTTCTCCAGGGCGAGGACGCCGTCGCTGAACATCTCCGACCACACCCCGAGGCCCTTGCGCTCCGGCAGCGAGGCCAGCACCGCGTCGGGGACGCCGCCGATCCCCAGCTGCAGCGTCGCGTGCTCGGGGACGAGGCGGGCGACCCGCCCGCCGATCTCCCGCGCGACCTCGGAGGGCGGCCTCGGCACGGGCGTGGCGAGCGGCTCGTCGGACTCGACGGCGTAGTCGATCTCGTCGAGCGGGAGGACGGCGTCGCCGTAGGTGTACGGCATCCGGGGGTTCAGCTGGGCGATCACCAGCCCGCCGCGTTCCCGGACGGCCTCGATCGCGGCGGGCAGGATGTTGACCTCGATGCCGAGCGAGACCGTCCCGCCCGAGGGCACGGACGTCTGCATCACCACCACGTCGGGCGGGAGCAGCTCCTTGAGCAGGTTGGGGACGAGCGACAGCCGCGACGGGTAGTACCGCAGGCCGTCCCTGCCCCGCATCCCGACGCCGACGAACGGGGTCTCCAGGTCGACCCCGTCCCGGTCGGGCAGGCCGTCCTGGGCGTTGAGCATGAACAGCCGGTACTCCGGGAGCGCCTCGTCGAGGATCGCCAGCGCCCGCGCGGGCGCGGCGAAGTTGCCTCCGGCCACGACCCGCGGCCGCCCCGGCAGCCCGGACAGGACGGCGCCGAGCTGCCGCTCCGAGATCACCCGCATCGATGGACCCTCCCGTACTCCGCCGCGCCGGCCTCGCGCGGACCCTCGTCGATCATGTACCGCGAGTCTCTCAGCCCGGGGACAGCAGCGGGCGGCGGTGCCAGACGTGCTCGGCGCCGGCCGGCCGGACGACGGCGAGGGCCTGCGCCACGGCGTCCTCCAGCGCCCCGCCGGTGTCGATCGCGGCGGACTCCGGCCACGGGGCCGCCTCCGCGCGCATGGCGGCGGCGATCTCGGCGTCCGCGTCGGAGATGCTCCGCCCGCGGGCGCGGGCCCGCATCCGCTCGGCGGTGACGGACGCGGGGGCCGCGCAGCGCAGGGCCGTCAGGTGCGCGTGCTCGCGGTCCGCGACCGCGGCGAGCAGGTCCCGGTCCTCCTTGGCCGACCACGACGCGTCCAGGACGACCGTCTCACCGAGCCGGAGCAGCCGGGTGGCGCGCTCGGCCAGCTCGCGGTAGGTGCGCCTGCTCCATTCCGGGCTGTAGATGCCGGTGCCGTACGGGGCGGCGGCGGACTCCTCGGGCGGCAGGCCCGCGAGCTCCTTGCGGACGCGGTCGCTGCTGATCAGCGCGCAGCCGAGCCGGTCGGCGAGCGCGCCCGCGAGGGACGTCTTCCCCGTGCCGGGGAGCCCGCCCACCAGGATGAGGTCGACCTTCCCGGCGCGCAGGTGGCGCAGCGCGACGTCGGCGTACGAGCGGGCCTCGTCGGCCGCCTCCGGGACGCCCTGCCCGTACCGCAGGCAGGCGACCTTCGCGCGCACGAACGCCCGGTAGGCGACGTAGTGGTGGCGCAGCGAGGGCGGCGCCGGGTCGGCGGCGAACCCGGAGTACCAGTCGACGAAGCGCTCGGCGAGGCGGGGCGCGCCGAGGCGTTCGAGGTCCATGGCCAGGAACGAGGCGTCGTCGAGGCCGTCCACGCTGCGCAGCGCCCCGTCGAACTCCAGGCAGTCGAGGATGCGCGGGCCGTCGTCCAGGCAGAACACGTCGCCGGTCAGCAGGTCGCCGTGCCCGTCGACCACGCGCCCGTCGGCGATGCGCGCGTCGAACAGCTCCGCCCGGCCGGCGAGGAAGGCGGCGGTGAGCTCCTCGATCTCCGTGGCCGCGGCGCCGTCGAGGGCGCGGTCGTGGAAGGGGCGCACCTGCTCGAAGCTGTCGTTCCAGCGGCCGCGGAGCGCGTCCCGGGTGCCCTGGGCGGTGACCTCGGCCCCGCGCGGCGCCTCGGCGTGCCAGGCGGCCAGGATGCGGGCGGTGTCGCGGAGCGCGTCCTCGACCGGTTCGCCCGCCTTCACGAGCCGGGACAGGCGCCGGTCGGCGGGCATCCGCCGCATCACGACCAGGTGGTCGCAGACCTCGCCGTCGGGGCCGTGCACGTCGGAGACCCCGAGGTAGACGTCGGGCGCGAAACGCCGGTTGAGGCGGACCTCGTCGTGGCACGCCCTCTCGCGCAGCTCGCGCGTGCTGAAGTCGAGGAACCCGAGGTCGACCGGCTTCTTGAGCTTGTACGCCCGGTCGCCCACGAAGAACACGACGCCGATGTGGGTCTCGCTCACGGCCGCGGCATCCATCCGATGCACTCCCAGAGTCTCGTCCCGTGCGGAAGGGTCCTCGACAACCAGTCAACCAGCCGGAGGCCGGGGGGCCCGTGGCCGGAGGCCCCCGGTTCCCGGACGAAGGTCCCGAACCTCTCCGCTACGACCTGCCGCGCTGGACGCGTTTGACCAGTTCGAGAAGCGCGTAGGACAGCACGGCCACCGCGACGATCCGCAGCCAGTGGGCGAGGCCGAGCGGGGCGGACCCGAAGACCTCGTTCATCGCCGGCGCGTAGGTGTACAGGAGCTGGATCGCGATGAGGGCCGCGGCGCTGACGCCGACCCACGGGTTCCGGCGGACGCCGCGCCAGAGGAGCGGGCGGTCCAGGGAGAGGCAGTTGAACATGTAGGTCAGCAGCGTCAGCGCGAACACGTTGACCACGATGGTCTGCGCCACGTCCGGGGACGCGCCGTTCGCCCGCTCCCAGTTCTGCAGCCCGAACGCGCCCGCGAGCAGGACCGCCGAGACCACCAGGATCCGGGTCGTCATCGCGCGGGTGATCAGCGGCAGGGACGGGTCGCGCGGCGGGCGGTCCATGATGGCGTCGTCCTTGGGCTCCACCGCGAACGGCAGGCCGAGCACCAGGATCGCGGTCATGTTCAGCCACAGCACCTGCAGCGGCAGGATCGGCAGCTCGGTGTCCGCGACGATCGCGGCGACGAGCACCAGGCCGAGCCCGATGTTGGCCGGCAGCGCCCACACGATGAACTTCACCAGGTTGTCGAAGACGCCGCGCCCCTCCTCGACGGCCTTCTCGATCGAGGCGAAGTCGTCGTCGGTGAGGACCATGTCCGCGGATTCCTTGGCGACGTCGGTGCCGGTGCGCCCCATCGCGACGCCGATGTCGGCCTGCTTGAGCGCCGGCGCGTCGTTGACGCCGTCGCCGGTCATGGCGATGACGTGGCCGCCGTCCTGGAGGGCCTGGACGAGCCGCAGCTTCTGCTCGGGCGACACGCGGGCGAACACGGTGGTGGCGCGGATCCGCTCCGGCGGGAGGTCGGCGTCGAGGTCCGCGCCCGTCATCACCTCGCCCTCCAGGCCGACGTGGGCGCCGATGGCGCGGGCCGTCGCGGCGTGGTCGCCGGTGATCATCTTGACGTCCACGCCGGCCCGGTGGCAGCTCTGGACGGCTTGCGCGGCCGCGGTGCGCGGCGGGTCGATCATCGCCTGCAGCCCGAGGAAGGTCAGCCGGGGAAGCTCGTCGAGGTCGCCCGCGGCGGTGTGCGCGCGGGCGAAGGCGAGGACGCGCAGCGCCTGCTCGCCGAACGCTTCAGCGCGGCCGATGGCACCGTCCTTGTCGAGGGGCTCGGGCTCGCCGTCCGGGCCCGCCTGGTCGTCGCACAGCTCCAGGATCCGTTCGACGGGGCCCTTCACGTGGACGACCCCGTCCGCGTGGAGGGTGGCCATGAAGCGGCGCTCGCCGTTGAACGGCAGCGTGGCGATACGCTCGGGAACGGAGTCGATGCCCGCCTTCGCCGCGCTCGTCACCAGCGCGCCCTCGGTGGGGTCGCCGGCCACCTGCCAGCCCTCGTCCCGCTGGACGAGTTCCGCGTCGTTGCACGCGAGGCCCGCCGTGAGGACGGCGTGCAGGACGGGATGCTCGGACGGCTCGACCGGCTCGCCGCCGGCGTGCACGGCCCCGTCGGGGGCGTAGCCGCTGCCGGTGACCGTGTACTCGCGGCCCCCGGCGACGACGGCGGTCACCGTCATCTGGTTCCGGGTGAGGGTGCCGGTCTTGTCGGTGCAGATGACCGTGGTGCCGCCGAGGGTCTCGACGGCGGGCAGGTGCCGGACGATCGCGCCGCGGCGGGCCATCCGCGCCACGCCCAGCGCGAGGGTGACCGTCATGACGGCCGGCAGCCCCTCGGGGATCGCGCCGACCGCGAGCGCGACCGCGGCGGTCAGCATCTCCGTCGTCCCGCGCCCGCGCGCCACGCCGAGCAGGAACGTCCCCGCGGCCAGGACGAGGATCCCCACCGTGACGATCTTGCTGAACTGGGTGATCTTGCGGGTGAGCGGCGTCCGGACCGCCCGGGTGCCGCGCACGAGCCGGTGGATGTCGCCGAGCTCGGTGCGCGCCCCCGTGGCCACGACGACGCCCGCGCCCTGGCCGCGCGTCACCAGCGTCCCGGAGAACGCCATGCCGGTGCGGTCGCCCAGCTCCGCGCCGGGCGTCGCGGCGGGGTCCTTGGCGACCGGCACCGACTCCCCGGTCAGCGCCGACTCGTCGGCGGCCAGTTCGTCGGCGCGCAGCAGCCGCAGGTCGGCGGGGACCTTGTCGCCGGCGGCGAGCTCCACCAGGTCGCCGCGGACGAGCTCGGCCGCGGGCACGCCGCGGCGCCGCCCGTCCCGGACGACGGTGGCGGAGGTCTGCGCGAGGACGGCGAGCGCGCCGAGCGCCTGCTCGGCCCGGGACTCCTGCGCGAACCCGACGACCGCGTTCACGATCACGACGCCGAGGATCACCAGCGCGTCCACGTGCTCGCCCATCAGGGCCGTCACCCCGGCCGCCCCGAGGAGCACGTAGATCAGCGGGCTGTGGAACTGCGCGAGGAACCGCAGCACCGCGCCGCGGCCCTCGGCGGCGGGCAGGGTGTTCGGTCCCTCCCGTGCGAGCCGCTCGTCCGCCTCGGCGGCGGTGAGACCGCGGTCGGCGTCGGTGTCGAGGGCGCGGACCACCTCGCCGGCGGGCAGGCCGTGCGGTGCTCCGGGGCCCGTCATGCGGACGTCACGCGGACGCGGTCAGGTCCCGCGCGGGGACGCGGCGTCCGGTCAGGAGCTCCGGGCGCAGCCGGATGTAGCGGTCGCGCTCCCCGGGCGCCCAGGTCCGCAGCGGGAGCCGTTCGAGGGCCCGCAGCTCGTCCGGGTCGGTGACGTGCCGGGCGGGGCCGACCGCGACCACCGACCAGCCCGTCCGGGCCTCGGCGTCGAACTCGTCGACCTCGAACGCGACGATCGTGCCGGAGGCGGCGGTGGCGAGCCGCGACGTCCGGGACACCTTGATCACGACGTTCGCGCCGTCGAACGCGAAGTTGACCGGCTGGACCGCCGGGAGCGCCTGGTGCGTGAACACGATCCGCCCGATGGCGGCGCGGGAGAGCAGCGCGAGGCACTCGTCCCGGTCCAGGATCTCCAGGCCGCTCTGGTCGAGCTCCGTGCCGGCGGGCATCACTCCCACACCCCCTTGGGTTTCGCCGCGTCCGCCTTGAGCTGGGCGGCGAGCGCGGCGGCCTGCGTGCGGCGGCTCATCCCGAGCTTGGCGAACAGGTTGGAGATGTAGTTCTTCACCGTCTTCTCGGCCAGGAACATCCGCTCGCCGATCTGCCGGTTCGTCAGCCCCTCCCCGATGAGCTCCAGGATGTGGCGCTCCTGCTCGGTCAGCCCCTTGAGCGGGTCCTTCTTCTCCTGGCGCTCGCGCAGGCGCTGCAGCATCCGGGCGGTCGAGCGGGGGTCGAGGAGCGACTGCCCGGTGGCGACCGTGCGGACGGCGCCGACCAGGTCGGAGCCGTGGATCTGCTTCAGGACGTACCCGGCGGCCCCGGCCATCACCGCCTCGAAGAGGGCGTCCTCGTCGTCGTAGGAGGTCAGCATCAGGCAGGCCAGCCCCGGCAGCCGGGACCGCAGCTCGCGGCAGACGCTCACGCCGTCGCCGTCGGGCAGCCGGACGTCCAGGACGGCCACGTCGGGCCGGGCGGCGGGGATGCGGGCCAGCGCCTGCTCGGCCGTGCCGGCCTCCCCGGCGATCTCGATGTCGTCCTCGGCGGACAGCAGGGCCGCCACGCCGCGCCGCACGACCTCGTGGTCGTCCAGCAGGAACACCCTGATCGGCTTCGCGCCGCCCGCGTCCGTCATCGGACCTTCCCTCTCCTCGATGGTGCCGGATCTCAAGTTACCCGCATGGCCTCCGGCGACACAGGGCTCGGACGTCCCGCGCCGGGAGGACGAAGGTCCCCCCGCCGCCCATTGACAGTTGCGGGGATACTGGCCGTGTGG
The DNA here is from genome assembly GCF_004348575.1 of Actinomadura sp. 7K534. NCBI lineage: Bacteria > Bacillati > Actinomycetota > Actinomycetes > Streptosporangiales > Thermomonosporaceae > Actinomadura > Actinomadura sp. 7K534. Next base: position 15,875 of record NZ_SMKB01000064.1, on the reverse strand, counting down.
CCGACGAATCTCGTTCCGAACGGGCGAAGCTGATCCTGCCCCAGCTCCAGCTCGACGATCTGCTGCTGGAGCTGCAGGCGCGGCTGGAGACCGCCCGCGCCACGCGCGACCGGGTGCACGCGCTGCTGGAGGCCGTGGTCTCCATCGGCAGCGACCTGGAGCTGGAGACGGTGCTGCGGCGGATCACCGAGGCCGCCACGACCCTCGTCGACGCCCGCTACGGCGCCCTCGGCGTGATCGGCGGCGAGGGCGAGCGGCTGGTCCGGTTCGTCACCGTCGGCATCGGCGAGGAGGAGATCGCCGAGATCGGGTCCTGGCCGCACGGCCACGGCATCCTCGGGCTGCTGATCAAGGACCCGAGCCCGCTGCGCCTCCCGGACCTCAACGAGCACCCCGAGTCGTACGGCTTCCCGCCCGGCCACCCCCCGATGCGGACGTTCCTCGGCGTCCCGATCCGGGTGCGGGACGAGGTGTTCGGCAACCTGTACCTGACCGAGAAGGCCGGCGGCGGCGAGTTCGAGGACGAGGACCAGGTCGTGGTGACCGCGCTGGCCACCGCGGCGGGCGTGGCGATCGAGAACGCCCGGCTGTACGAGGAGACCCGGCGGCGCGAGCGATGGCTGGAGGCGTCGGCGGACATCTCCACCGCGCTGCTGTCCGGCGTCGGCCCGCACCAGGTGACCGCGCTCGTCGCCGAGCGGGCCCGGGAGGTCGCCGACGGCGCGCTCGGCAACGTCGCGCTCGTCGACGAGTCCGGGGACGGCTTCGTGATCGAGGCCGCGGACGGCGACGGCGCCGACCGGGTCCAGGGCCTGCGCGTCCCCCGGGACCACTCGGTCATCGGGAAGGTCTTCGACGAGGGCGCGTCGCTGATGCTCGACGACGGTGCCGAGGCCGCCCTCGAGGCCGGGATTCCGTCCGGTGAGCCGGTGGTCGGCCCCGTGGTGGCGGTGCCGCTGGGCACGGGGCCCTCCGCGCGGGGCGTCATCTCGGTGATCAACCCGCGCGGCGGGGCGCTGTTCACCGACGGCACCCGGCGCCTCCTGGAGGCGTTCGCGGGGCAGGCGGCCGTCGCGCTGGAGCTGGGCGACCGGCGCCGCGACACCGAGCGGCTGGCGCTGCTGGAGGACCGCGACCGGATCGCCAAGGACCTGCACGACACCGTCATCCAGCGGCTGTTCGCCACCGCGATGACGCTGATGGCCGCCATCAAGATCACGCAGAAGCGGGAGGTGGCCGTCCGGGTGCAGCGGGCGGTGGACGACCTGGACGACACGATCCGGCAGATCCGCTCGTCCATCTTCGCGCTGCAGGCCCCGGCCGACGACGAGTCGCTGCGCAGCCGCGTGCACGCCCTGGTCGACGCCGCGGCCGGGCAGCTGGGGTTCGCGCCGTCGGTCCGACTGGACGGGCTCCTGGACACCGCCGTGGACGACGCGACCGGCGATCACCTGCTGGCCGTCGTCCGGGAGGCCCTCTCGAACGTGGCCAGGCACGCCAACGCCACCGAGACCGCCGTGGTGATCGACGTCGGCGACGAGGACCTGACCCTCCGCGTCGAGGACGACGGCGTCGGCATCCCCGAGGGGGGCCGCCGCAGCGGCCTGCGCAACATGGCGGAGCGGGCCGGGGGGCTGGGCGGCGACTTCGCCACCCGGGACCGTCCCGGCGGCGGGACCGTCCTGGTCTGGCGCGTCCCGCTCAAGGCGGGCTGAGCGGGCCGCCCGTCAGGACTCGGAGAAGTCGTCGCGGGACAGCCCCTTCTCCGACATCTTGTCCTCCAGCTCGGCGCCGAGCTCGGTGCGGGTATCGGGCCGCCGGGCGGGCTCCTCGTCCGGGTCCCGGTCGGGCTGCCCGCCCGGCTTCATGACGACCTGGTCGGTGTCGTCGGTCTTCGGTGCGTTCTCCTCCGGAGTCGTCATCTCCGCCCCCTTGATCGAATGAGTCGCCGGCGCTGCTCCGACACGGCGCTGCTACCCGGCGAGGTTCCGCTCTAACGACCGGCGTCCCGGCCGGCCCCCACCGCGACCTGGCCCCGCAGCGCGGACGCGATCTCCGCCAGCCGCCGCGCCGCCCCGGGGGAGTCGGCGAGGGTGAGGGTCAGCCCGGGGTGGCGCAGCAGGCACGTCGGCTCCGCGCCGCGGATCGGGCGGTGGAAGCGTATGCACACGCCCTGCGCGGCGCTGGTGCCCAGGGTCAGCCCCCGGTCGGCCCACGAGATGCGCACGCCCGTCGCCTTCCAGGCGGCGTAGGGGCCGGTGACCTCGGCGCCGGCGATGTTCTCCAGCGGCGAGCGCACCGTCCAGGGGCCGAAGCGGACGACGAGCCTGGACGCGGTGATCAGGGCGTGGCACGTGTCGGGCCGGATTCCGAGCAGCGACAGCGGGCGCCGCAACCGGTCGTCGAACGCGAACTCGTACCGCTCGACTTCGGCGTGTGAAGGCATGATGACTCCCCTGAACTGGTGTTTCGGTGGGGACTACCCGCGTCCGTCCCGGCTACCGCGAGAGACACCGGGAATTCATGCGCGGTTCCTGAATGTTCCGGAAAATGGCGGGCACTGGGCAACGAACCGCCGGCCCCGGGGGCCCGGCGAGTGCCGAGCAGGAGGAACCGTGCCCTACACCTCGTTCCGCGGGCGGACCGACAGCGGCGACGCCGCCAAGCCGGTGAAGCCGGCCAGCGCACCCGGCGGACCGCCCGTGCCGGGGGAGAACCAGACCCGCCGTCCCGCGACTGACGGCGAGGAGGACGGCGACGTCAAGCCCGGGCGATGACCCGCGGCCGCGGCGTCAGTGGAGTTCCTCCCGGGGCTCTGCCCGCGGCTCGCGGCGGGCGCCGAGCCCGGCCTTCGTCAGCGCCTCCATGCGCCGGCACGCCCGCCTGTAGAACTTCACCTGCGTGTGCCGTCCGAAGACCCTGAAGCCGAGCCGCACGACGGGGTTGGGGTCGGACGAGGGCTGCGAGAAGGCGTGGATGTGGAACTCCACCTCGCCGGTGTCGAGCCACTTGCGCACCTCCTGGTCCATCTGCCCGCGTTCGAGGTGCCCTTTCAGCGTCCGGTAGTTCCAGCCGTACACCCTCGCCAGGCGTCCGTCCCCCTCGACGACGACGCCGTCGACGACGTTCCCGATCCGCAGCCCGAGGTAGAAGCGCAGCCCGTAGAACCGGCCTTCGAGGAGCATGTCGCGGCCCGGCTCGGGAGGGCCCGAATGGCGGATCCGCCGGATGATGGCCGGATCGGCGTACTGGTAGTCCCGGACGAGGCGGCGGGCGGTCTCCCAGCTCCCCCCGGGGACCGGCGGGCCGGGCGGCTCGGGCGGCAGCGGCTGCCGGTAGTCGTCGACGTGCCAGCCGGGTTCCGGGCGGTGCATGTCGTGCCGCCGCGGATCGAAGTTGAGCGGACGCCCCGGCAGGTCGTCGTGCAACCGCCGCATCCGCCGCTGGACGAGCCGGCTCCGTCTCATGGCGATGACTTCACCGGCCGCCGGTCGCGTTCCGTACGCGCATCCCGGGCCCTCCGGGCCCGGCGCGCGGTGTACTGGACAGCGGCGTAGGTCGGGCCGCGCACCTGCTGCAGCAGGCCCGCGGGCGGCATCTGGTGGATCGGGTGCCGGGCCGGATTGAAGCGCATCGGATGCTCGTCGTCGCCCCGCGCCGGTCCGGTGAGCCGCAGTTCCCCGAACCGCTCCCAGCGGCCGAACTCGGTCGCCACCACGAGGTCGAACTGCAGCGCCCGCTCGTCCGCGGCGTGCGCGAGCGCGTCGAGGCGCGCCGGGACGGCGGGCTCGCGCCGCCCGACCGCGCCGAGCAGCACCCTCCGGTCACCGACCCGGTAGGCGAGCAGTGAGCCGTAGAAGGCGGGGCTCCACCTGCTCATGGGGCGCAGCAGGCGGCGGCCGAGCACCGAATGCCCGGTCGTGGCCAGGAGCAGTTCGGCGGTCGATCCGTCGCCGGTGTCGGCCTGCGGCCAGCGCAGCGCGAGACCGAGGATGTCCGGCAGCGCGACCGGCAGCCCCACCGCCCGAGACAGGCGGGCGAGACCCTGCACCTCCGCGGTGTCGTCCAGGAACGGGACGCCCCAGTACCGCGAGGTCCCGTTAAGGTTCAGCGTCGCGTCGAACACCAGCCCCTCGGGGTGCAGGGGCCGGTCGCCGCGCAGCCGGGTCGCGAGGACGAAGGTCCGGGTGAAGGCCGTCGCGGCGACCCGGGCCAGGATGCCCCGCCCGTTCCCCGGCACGTCCGTCCGCTCGGTCTCGACGGCCACCTCACCGGTCATCCGCCCGCCCGAGAGCTCGGCGACGCGGCGGCAGAAGTGCGCCCACATGTGCAGCTGCATCTCCTTCGCGATGCCCACCCTGGCGTAGAGGACCTCCGCGAGCCGGTCGCCGCTCCGCGCCCAGGACTCGATCGTGAACACGAGGTCGTCCTCGCCGGCCCTTACCGCCCGGAACTCGATCTCCCCGGCCTCCAGGTGGCCGTGCAGGGTGGCGAACCGGAACGACGTCGGCGCGTGCTCCACCACCCGGACCGGGCAGTTCCAGGGACCCGGCATGTGGACGTCGTACTCGTCCCCGATCTGCAGTGACCCGGCGGCTCCCGAGATCTTGTCGAAGACGGCGATCTCCACCGGGGTCGCGGCGTTGAGGTCGTCGCCGACCCGCTTGATCAGCTCGGCGGGGGTCAGCGGGCTGCCGGAGATGCGGACGATGTACCGCCGCTGGAAGACCGGCCCCACGCCCTGCCGCGCGTCCTGCACCTTGTCGCCCTCGTGGCGCGGGAGCCGGTCGACGTCCGTGCACGCCTCCGAGTGCAGCCTGCGCCGCGGTGTCCGGCGGGAGCGCAGCAGCCACCGCCATGCCGCGATCCCCATGCCCGCGGGCCACCGCACCGCGCGTGCGCGCCACAGCCACCGTCCTCGCACCGCGTTCCCCCCGGATGTTCGCCCGTGTCGTTCCGCCTGGCGCTCTGGGGGGAGACGCGGCGTGGCCTACCCCGCTTGACCAGGCCGAACCCTGAACCTGGGAACGCCCCGGGCGGGCCCGCCGCTGATCGCTCGGGGTAGGGGTGCATCCGTGGCGGCGCCTTCTCGCGAAGGTCGTGTATGGGGGATGTGCGTGGGCGGTGGCTCCAGCGGCACGTGCGCGCCGCCGGGTGGCGCGTGGCCGGGGCCGGGCGGCGGTCGCGGATTTGGCCGGCCGCGGGGGCCGGGTTCCTGGGGTCGATGGTGGTGGCGCAGGTCCTGTCGGGCGTGCGGCCCGCCCCGATCCGGCTGACCAGCGTGGTCGTGGTGCTGCTGGCGTCGAGCGCCGTGGCGTTCCGCGCCGGGCGGGACGGCGCCTGCCGCGCGCTGGGCGCCTTCGGTGCCGCGGCGGGAGCGGGATACGCGGCCGAGTGGATCGGCGTCCGCGCGGGCGTCCCGTTCGGGAAGTACTCCTACACGCCGCTGCTCCGGCCCCAGCTGGGCGGGGTGCCGTTGATCGTGGCGGTGGCCTGGGGAGGAATGGGGCTGGCCGCGCACGCGGTCGCCACCGCGATCGTCCCGCAGGGCGGGCCCGCGCGCTGGGCGGCCGGGGCGTTCGCGTTGACGGCGTGGGACCTGTTCCTGGACCCGCAGATGCTCCGGCTGGGCCTGTGGACCTGGGTGCACGAGGGCCCGTACCGGGGCGTGCCGGTCAGCAATTTCGCGGGCTGGCTGGTGGTGTCGCTGCTGGTCATGGGAATGATCGAGCAGATCGCGGGGCGGCCGGAGGCGGCCCCGCCCGGAGGGCTCGTGGCGATCTACGGGGTGATGACGGGGATGGAGACGCTGGCGTTCGCGGCGGTGTTCGAGCCGCCCGACCGGGTGGTCGCGGCGACCGGCGGGATCGCGATGGGGACGTGCGCCGTGCTGGCGGGGAGGCGTCGATGGCCGAGGTGATCGTGGTGGGCGGCGGCGTCGGCGGGATGGTCGCCGCGCTGCTGCTGGCGCGCGGCGGCCACCGGGTCCGGCTGTACGAGCGGCTCGACCGGCTCGGCGGGAAGCTCGCCGAGCGCGAGCGGGACGGCTTCGCCTTCTCGCTGGGGCCGTCGCTGCTGACGCTTCCCGGCGTCTTCCGCGAGCTGGGCGTCGGGCGCGAGCTGGTGGAGCTGGACGAGCTGTGCCGCTACCGCTTCGCCGACGGCTCCGAGCTGCGCGCGTACCGCGACCCGGTCCGCATGGCGGCCGAGGTCGACCGGCTGGCTCCGGGGGAGGGGGCCTCGTGGCGGGCCTTCCACCGGTGGGCCGCGGCCTGCCTGGACGCGTCCCGCCGGACGTTCTTCGCCGGGCCGCTGGGCCGCCGCCCCGAGCAGGCCCGGCTCGGCGACCTCCGCGCGGTCGCGCCGGGCCGGACGCTGGACGGCCTCGCCCGCCGCTTCTTCCGCGACCCGCGGCTGCGCCAGTACGTCGGCCGGTACGCGACGTACGCGGGGTCGAGCCCGTACCGCGCGCCGGCCGCGCTCGGCTGCGTCCCGGCGATCGAGCACGGGGACGGCGGCTGGTACGTGCTGGGCGGGCTGCCCCGGCTCGCCGACGACCTGGCCTGCCTCCTGCTCGACGCGGGCGTGGACGTCAGCACCGGCACCGAGGTGGCGGAGGTGACCGCCGACCGGTCCGCGGTCACGGGCGTCGTGCTGGCGTCCGGCGAGCGGGTGGCCGCCGACGCGGTGGTGGTGAACGCCGACGCCGAGGCGCTGTACGGGCGTCTGCTCCCGGACCGCCGCAGGCTGCGGCGGATCGCGCGGCTCGGCCCGTCCTCCTCGGCGTTCCTGCTGCTCGCCGGGGTGGAGGGGCGCACCGAGGGCCTCCCGCACCACTCCGTCGTCTTCTCGGCCGACTACCCGGGCGAGTTCGGCGACATCTTCGGCCGCCGCGTGCCGCCCCGCGACCCGACGGTCTACATCGGCTGCTCGGCGGTGGACGACCCGTCGCAGGCCCCCGGCGGCGCGGAGAACTGGGTGCTGCTCGTCAACGTCCCGGCGGGCGATCCGGGCCGCTGGCCGGCGGACCCGGACGCCTACGGGGAGCACGTCCTGGAGACGCTGGCGCGCCGCGGCCACGACCTGTCGGGGCGGCTGCGGTTCGTGGAGACGTTCACCCCCGCGGACCTGCGCGACCGGTACGGCTCCCCGGGCGGCGCGATCTACGGCACCGCCTACCGCGGCGCGCTGGCGCCGTTCCGCAGGCCCGGCAACCGGGGGCCGCGGCGCGGGCTGTACCTGGTCGGCGGGTCGGCGCATCCGGGCGGCGGGCTCCCGCTGGTCGCGATGGGCGGCCGGATCGTCGCCTCCCTCGTCGAGGAGGACCTGCCCGCACGGACGGGCGCGGTGACGTGACGCCCTTTCTGACCGCCTGCCAGGCGGTGGCCGCCGGGGTGGTGGCCGCGCGGCTGTCGCGCGGCCGGACCCGGCCCGCGCCGCTCGCCCCCGGAGCCTCGGGCCCGCCGCCGGAGCCGGTGTCGGTGGTGATCCCCGCGCGGGACGAGGAGACCCGGATCGAAGGCTGCCTCCGGCCCCTCCTCGCTGACCCCGACGTGTCCGAGGTGATCGTCGTGGACGACGAGTCCCGCGACGGCACGGCCCGCGTCGCGGCGGACCTCGGCGCCAAGGTGGTCTCCGGCGCGCCGCTGCCGGACGGATGGGTCGGCAAGCAGTGGGCGCTGCACCAGGGCGTGTCGGCCGCGTCGGGTGCCATCGTGGTCCTCCTGGACGCCGACACCCGCCCGAGACCGGGACTCTGCGCCGAACTCGCCGCGCTGCTCGGAACGTCGGCCCGGCTGGTGTCGGCCGCGCCGCGGTTCGTGTGCGGCGGCGTCGCCGAGCAGGCGCTGCACGCTTCCTTCCTCGCAAGCCTCGTCTACCGGTTCGGGCCGGTCGGCCCCGCCGCGTCCCCGGACCGGCTCCTGGTCAACGGCCAGTGCCTGGCGTTCCGCAAGGACCTCTTGGTGGCGACCGGTGTGTTCGAGCGCGTCCGCGGCAACCTCACCGACGACGTCGCGCTGGGCCGCCTGCTCGCCCGGGACGGCTGGACGGTCGTCTTCCGCGACGCCCGCGCCCTGCTCGACGTCGACATGCACGAGTCGGCACGGGACGTGTGGCGCGAGTGGGGGCGGTCGATCTCGCTCCGCGACGTCACCACCGGCGGTGCGCTCGCCGCCGACCTCGCGGTCGTCTGGCTGACCCTGGCCCTGCCCTGGCTGCGGCTGGCGGCCGGCCGCCCGACCCCGCTGGATCTCGGCCTCCTCGTCCAGCGCCTGCTCCTGCTCGCCGCCCTGCGCGGCAGCTACGCGCGTCCGGGCACGGGCCTGGCGCTGTCCCCCCTACTCGACCCGCTGACGGCGGTGCGCCTGACGTGGTCGGCGCTCCGGCCGGCGCGCACCTGGCGCGGCCGCGGCTACGCCCGCCCGGCCGTCAGGCGCGGCGCCCCGCCACGGCGGCCTGCCCGAAGCGCAGCCCGATGAGGCACATCAGCGCGCTGGTCCCCGCGACGTGCGCGGCGGGCGCGAAGAGGAGCTGCAGTACCGGCAGCGAGAACACCGCCACGCGCGTGCCCCACGCGAACGAACGCAGCGCCAGGCTCGTGCCGGCCAGCAGCGCGAGGCCGAGCGCGAACGCCGGCGGGCAGATCACGGCGAAACCGCCGGCGAACGCGAGGATCGAGCGGCCGCCGCGCAGGCTCGCGAACACCGGCCACGCGTGCCCGGCCATGGCCGCGGCTACGGCGGCGTACACGGGCAGGACGCTCGTGCCGGTCACCGTCCCGAGCGTTCCGGTCGAGCCCCCGCCCGCGGCCAGCCCGACGAGACCCGCCGCCGTGCCCTTCAGCATGTCCCCGGCGAACACGGGGACGGCGGCCTTCCAGCCGAGCTGCTCCATGACGTTCCAGAAGCCGGGGTTGCGGTCGCCGGTCTCCCGCGGGTCGAGGCCGTGCGCGCGCCCGACCAGCACCGCGACCGGCACCGAGCCGAGCAGGTAGCCGCCGATGACCGCGACGAGCAGGGGAGCCACCGAGTCCAGCGTCATCGCCTCGTTCCACCTCATCAGGTACGCGCGTGCGGACGCCATGCGGTACATGGCGTTCGACCGGCCGGTGCTGCGCGGCACCGGCGGCCTGCCGTTCTGGCGGCTGCTGGGCACCGGCCGCGGCCGGTCCATGAGCCTCGGCGCCGACCTGCGCCGCTGGGCGCTCTTCGCCGTGTGGGACGGGGAGCGGGCGCTGGAGGAGTTCCTGGCGCGCTCGCCGGTGGCCGGACGGTGGCGGGACGAGGCCGAGGAGTCGTGGCATGTCCGGCTCGCCCCGCTCGGCTCCCGGGGCCGCTGGGGCGGACGCGACCCGTTCGCCGCCGCCGTCCCGGCCGCGAGGCCCGCCGGCGGGCCGGTGGCGGTGCTGACCCGGGCGTCGATCCGCCCGCGCCGGCTGGCGGCGTTCTACCGGTCCGTCCCGGGCGTGGACCTCGACCTGCGGCGCCAGGATGGCTGCCTCGCCTCGATCGGGGTGGGGGAGTGGCCGCTGGCCCGGCAGGCGACCTTCTCGCTGTGGGAGGACGACGCCGCCATCGCCCGGTTCGCCTACCGGGGCGACGCGCACCGCACCGTCATCGACCGGGTGCGCGGCGAGGACTGGTACAGCGAGGAGCTGTTCGCCCGATTCGTCCCCTACGGGAGCGAGGGCGCCTGGGACGGCCGCGACCCCCTGCGCCCTGGCGGTTCCGAGTGAGCGCCTCACGCGACCGGCCCCACTGAAGCGCGGTCCCCCACCGGCAGGGGCTCGTCCGCCTCGCCCAGCTCGGACGCGACCGCGCACGCGCGGGCGATGGCGGTCGGCCCGGACGAGCCGTGCGCCACCACGACCGTGCCGGTCAGGCCGAGCAGGGCGGCGCCCCCGTGCGTGTCGGCCGTGTAGAGCCGCGCGACCTCCGCGAGCCGTGCGGGCGGAGCGATACCGGCCCTGGCGACCATGTCGAGGGTGGTCCGGACGCAGCCCTCGATGTTCTTCAGCACGACGTTGCCGGTGAAGCCGTCCGTCACGACCACGTCGACCGTCCCGGCCAGCACGTCGTGGCCTTCCACGTTGCCGTGGAAGCGGACGGGCAGGCCCGGCAGCAACCGGGCGGCGCCGCGGGCGAGCCGGTTGCCCTTCCCCGGCTCGGCGCCGATGGACAGCAGGCCCACCGAAGGGTCGCGGGCGCCGAGGACGTTCCGCGCGTACGCGGCGCCCAGCAGGGCGAACTGCGCGAGCATCTCCGGGGTCGGATCGGACGTCCCGCCCGCGTCGACCAGCACGGTCGAACCCGCCATGGTCGGCAGCGCCACCGCCAGCGCCGGACGCAGCACGCCCTTCCGCCGCGCGAACGCCCGCACCGCGCACGTCACCACGGCCCCGGTGGACCCGGCCGAGACGAACGAGCCGCCCCGCCGCCGCGCCGCCGCGCACCCGATCATGAGGCTCGACTTCCGCCGGGCGGCGGCACCCGCGCCGCGCTCGGCCATCGGCACGACCTCGTCCGCGTGCAGGACCTCCACTTCACCCGCGCCGCCGTGCCGGCGCAGCTCGTGCTCCACCTCGTCGGCCCGCCCCGCGAGGACCACCGGGACACCGTGCTCGCGGTGCGCCGCCAGGGCTCCCGGCACCGTCACCGCCGGCCCGTGGTCGCCGCCCATCGCGTCCAGCACCACCGGGCGCAGCGCCCCGCCTCCGTCAGCCGCCGCATCCATCTCAGACCTGCCCGTCCCCGAGCGCCCCGTCTCCCAGGGCGCCGTCTTCCAGCGCGCGGGCCGGGAGCCGCCGCTCGGCGCGGCCCGCGGCGGACGCGGCCAGCATGTGCCGCGCGAAGATCGCGGCCCGGCGGCGGCGCGGCACCCGCGCCCGCGCGCTCAGCACGTCGTGGTCCGCCGCGGCGATCTCGTCCAGGATGCCGCCGTACAGCTCGTACGCGGCGCGGATGCACGGCCGGGACGAGGGCGCGAGCAGGCCGAGGCCGTCCAGCGCGCGGCGGTAGTGGTCGCGGGCGCGGCCGGCCTCGAAGGCCACCAGCTCCCGCAGCGGCCGGGTGCGGCCGCCGGAGCGGAGGTCGTCCTCGGTCACCCCGAACCTGGCGAGATCCTCCTGCGGCAGGTAGATGCGGCCGCGCTCCAGGTCCTCGGCGACGTCCCGCAGGAAATTGGTCAGCTGGAACGCCCGTCCCAGCTCGCGCGCGGGTTCGCGGGCCGCCCGCCCCGCACTCGGCACCGTCTCCAGGACCGGGAGCATCATCAGCCCGATCGCGGCCGCCGAGCCCTCCATGTACACCAGCAGGTCGTCGTAGGTCGCATACCGGGTCACGGTGAGATCGGTGCGCATCGACCGCAGGAAGGCGTCGATGTCGCTGCGCTCAATGCCGAAGGAGCGGACGGTGTGCACGAAGGCGGGCAGGACGGGGTCCGGGATCACCTCTCCCTCCAGGCTCGCACTCAGCCTCTGGGTCACGTCGTCGAGCGCCTTCGCCCGCACCTCCGTGTCCGTGGCCTCGTTGCCGTAGGCGTCGACGATGTCGTCCACATGACGGGTGAACCCGTACAGGGCGTGCACATGGCGGCGCTTCCACGCCGGAAGGAGCAGCGTCGCCAGGTAAAACGAGCGTCCGTGGCGGGCGTTGAGGCGGCGGCAGTGTTCGTAGCTCGCGGTCAGCGTCATCGGCGGCCTTCCAGGATGCGGGCGGCGGCGAGCCGTCCGGAGATCAGAGCCGTGGGGACGCCCACACCGGGCGCGGTGTACATCCCGGCGAAGTGCAGGCCGGGGACGCGGCGGCTCCGGCCCGCGGGCCGGAACCAGGCCGTCTGGCCGAACCGGTGGTCCAGCGCGAACGGCGTGCCCGCCGAATGGCCGAGGCGGGACCAGTCCCGCGGATCGAAGGCGAGCCGCGGCGCCGCCGACAGGTCGCCGTACCCGAGTTCGGCGAGGCGGCCGAGCAGCCGCCGCTCCAGCCGCGGGGCGAGCCGGTCCCAGTCGGTCCCGCCCGCCAGGTTCGGGGCGGGTTCGAGGACGCTCAGCGTGGCGTGCCCGGCCGGTGCCGCCGCGCCGTCCGCCTCGGGATACGTGACCAGCACGCTCGGATCGGGCTGCGGGCGCCCGCGCGCCAGCGCCGCGAAGGTGCTCGCCCACGTCCGGCCGAAATGCAGCGTGTGGTGCGCCTGACCGGGCAGCCGGCGGTCGAGCCCGAAGTGCATGACCAGGCAGGACGGCGAGTACCGCGGACGGCGCAGCCGCCAGTCGCCCGCCGCGTCCGGCAGCAGCCCCCGGTGGGCCCGCGCCAGGTCGCAGGCGACGACCACGTGCCCGGCGGAGATCCGCTCGCCGCCGTCCAGCCGCACCGCCGCCACCCCGGACGCGTCCGTCTCGACCCGCTCGGCGCGCACGCCGTACCGGACGGCGGCGCCCGCCTTCTCCGCGACGGCGGCGAGCGCCTGCGGGACGGCGTGCATCCCGCCCGCCTCGGGGAAGTACACGCCGCCGACCGTGTCCATGTGCGCGACGACCGCATAGACGGCCAGCGCCTTCCCCGGCGGGAGCCCGACGTACAGCGCCTGGAACGTGTGCGCCCTGACGAGCCGCTCGTCGGTGAGCTGGGCCGCCACGAACCGGTCGAGGCGCCGGAACCCGCCCGCCGCCGCCAGCCTGAGCAGCGCGAGCGGGCGGGCCATGCTCCGCAGCCGGGTCATGTCCGCGTCGATGAACGCCTGCCATTCGGCGTCGAACATCGCCCTGAGCCGCCGCCGGAACCGCAGGTACCGCGCCGCCTCGTCCGGCCCGCACAGCGCGCGGACGTTCTCGGCCATCCGCTCCGCGCCCGCCACCACGTCCAGCCGGGAGCCGTCGTGGAAGGACAGGCGGTAGTAGGGGTCCAGCCGCCGGAGCGGGAGCAGGTTCTCCATGTCCTCGCCGACCGCGCCGAACGTGTCCGCCAGCACCCCCGGCATGGTCAGCACCGAAGGGCCCGTGTCGAACCGGTAGGGACCGGCGTGCGCCGAGCCGCAGCAGCCCCCCGGCTCGTCGCGCGCCTCGACCACCACGACCTCGCGGCCGCGCGCCGCGAGGTGGATCGCCGCCGACAGCCCGGACAGTCCCGCCCCGACCACGACGACCCGGCCGTCCGCCGCCCTCAACGACTGTGCCCAGAATGTCGGGAGTGCACGGTTCCTCCATCGTCGTCCGAATGGTTGTGCACCGTTCTTCGGAACCCGGTGGCCGATCGGTTGCACCCATGCCCGGCGGCGTGGCCGAAACCGCCGCGATTTGCGGTCGCTACCGCATGGTGGACTGCGCCGCGCCGACTCTCTCTTCCGCTCGGCCGCGTTGCCCGGACGCCTCCATCGCCGCCTGGTCGTGCGATTCCTCCAGGCGGAGGGCGACCCCAATGGCGAAGAAGGTCGGGGCCCATTCGCCGATGAATATCCCCCACCGGTCGGCCCGCTCCACGCCCGCTGCCTCAAGGCGGTTGGACGCCGCCCACGAGGCGAACGCCAGGCCGATGGAGGCGATGCCCGCCGAGTACATGTGGCTGGACTTCATGCCCCAGCTGTGCAGTTTGCCGATCATGTTTCCCCCTTTGGTCGATCGGCCCCGTACCCTCCGCTGACCTGCACAAGCACGCATGAAACGGATTTTGCCGCCTCCCGCCCCCGGGATGGCGCCGCCCCGGGCGGCCGCGGATGAATACCGTCTGACCAGGACTTTCGTGGTGACAACCGCGGCAACGGCGGGTAGGCGACAGCCATGGGAAGGAATGACAAGAAGGGCAAGAAGGAACCGGCCGTGGGCGACGAGGTCGCCTGGAGCAGCCACGGCTCCACGGCCGAGGGCCGCGTGGAGAAGAAGGTCACCGACCGCCGCGAGGAGGCCGGCCGCACCGTCGCCGCCTCGCCCGAGGAACCGCAGTACGTCGTGCGCAGCGAGAAGAGCGGCAAGAAGGCCGTCCACAAGGGGGCGGCCCTGCGCCGGCGGAAGGGCTCGAAATGAGCGATGACGACGCCGCCGAGTTCGGCCGCGCCGTCAACATGACGGCCGCGGAACTGGAGCGGTGGCTGGAGACCGACGAGTCGCGGTCGGTCGGCCAGAAGGACGGCGGCGGAGAGTCGACCGGCCACGCGTCCGGCCGCCGGATCGTCGCCCTGCTGCGGGCGAAGAAGGCCGACCTGACCGAGGACGACCACGCCCACATGCGCAAGGTGACGGGCTACGTTCAGCGCCATCTCGCCCAGCGCCCGTCCGGCGACGTCACCGACACCAAGTGGCGCTACTCCCTGATGAACTGGGGACACGACCCGCTCAAGTGAGAGGCGTACGCTGTGCGGTCCGGGACGACATGGGGGAGCGGACGCATGCGGGAGGCCCAGCTCGGCGTGGGCGCGGTGGCGCAGCGCCTCGGCGTGGCGCCGTCCACCCTCCGAACCTGGGACCGCCGCTACGGCATCGGCCCGAGCGGCCGCAGCGCGGGCGGCCACCGCCGCTACACCCCGGCGGACGTGGCCCGGCTGGAGACGATGCAGCGCCAGATCCTCACCGGCGTACCGCCCCAGGAGGCGGCCCGGGTCGCGCTTGAGGCGCCCCCTGGCGAACCTCCCGCCCCCCGCGCCCACGGCGCCGGCGGCAACCGCGTCCCGCTGAAGGCCGACCACGACGAGCGCCAGGCCACGGAGGTGCGCGGCCTGGCCCGCGCGGCGATGGCGCTGGACGCCTCCGCGACCGCCGGGACCGTGCGCAACGCCCTCCGCCGCGACGGCGTCGTCCGCGCATGGGACGACCTGATCGCGCCCGTGCTGATCGGCATCGGCCGCAAGCACGCGGCGTCCGGCGACTGCGTGGAGGTCGAGCACCTCCTGTCCGCCGTGGTGCTCGGGTGCCTGGCGGAGACGCCGGCCGCGCCGCCGAACGGACGTCCGGTCCTGCTGGCGTGCGCGCCGGAGGAGCAGCACAGCCTCCCCGTGCACGCCCTGGCGGCAGCCCTCGCCGAAACCGGCGTGGAAGCGCTGACCCTGGGTGCTCGCGTACCGCCCCCGGCCCTGACCGCCGCGATCCGCAGAACGGGCCCGAACGCCGTCTTCGTCTGGTCGCAGACCGCCGAGACCGGCGACCCGGCCTGGCTGGCGGAACTGCCCGCGTCCCGCCCGCCGTACCGCCTCGTGGTCGGCGGACCCGGCTGGAACCGCGACCGCCTGCCGCCGCACATCACCCGGGTGGCGGCCTTCCCCGAGGCCGTCACCGCCCTGGCGTCCCTCCCCGGAGCCCTCTGATCCGCTCCCTTTGCCCCACTTTGGACTATGAACAAGTTTTGAAGCGATTTTTCCGGGGACCTGGGCCGCATGAGACTGGAACAGCGGCTCGCCGACGGCGACGAGGCAGCGCTCGCCGAGTGCTACACCGCGCTCGGCCCCCTCGTCCGCCGCCACGCGGGACGACTCGTACCGGACCACGCCGTGGACGACGTCGTCCAGCTGGTCTTCCTGGAGGTCTGGCGATCCCGCGGACGCTTCGACCCCTCCCGCGGCCTGGAGCCGTGGGTCCTGGCCATCGCCCGCAAACGCGCCATCGACCAGCTGCGCGCCGAGGCCCGCCACTCCCGGAGATCGGTCCCGCTGGAGGACACCGCCGGAGTGCCCGACCGCACGTCCGCCGTGGACGCCGCATGCGACATCCGCGAAGCACTGGCCGGACTCCCCGCCCCGCAACGCCAGGCGATAGTCCTGGCCCACTTCGGACAGCTGACCCAGAAGGAAATAGCCGACCGCCTGTGCATCCCCCTGGGCACCGTCAAGGCCCGCACCACTCGCGGCCTACGCCGGATGAGGGACCTCCTGTGACGGACCCCGCCCACCCGCGC